>JAAUQT010000019.1 GCA_012033495.1 Cyanobacteria bacterium RM1_2_2
GAAGATCAAAATAACTATGAGAAACTGTCAAATATTCTTAGCGAGTTGAGACTCGAATTGCCATTTCTTAAGGAGGGAATATAGATTTTCCAGCTAACTTAGATCTGTTGGACGATCTGTTAGCATCTTACTTAATTGCTCATCTTATTCCAGGAGAAATGAGAGTTTTTGTGAGAGGATATGCCGATTCTTGTAATAGCAGTGTAGATTGTCCCATTAAAGAGTTAACTCGATTTCGGTACGATGTTGCTTCCAACAGCTATTATCCAGACAACACTTATTACTATGACAGAATAAAAGTTCATCACTTTATTAATCCAAACAGAAATAACCCTGAAGCTGAAGGTTTTCAAGAAGTTGCAGTAGATAAACTAACTGGCAATAGCGATGGTTTTTACTGGAATCGAGATTTGCTTCATCTGAGAGCCAGATTTTTGTGGAGGAGTTCTTGCAAAAAAATCTGGAGCGATGTACCTATCCCAAAATCAATCGAGAGAAGATTGGCATTCTGGAAGGTCGTATCCTGACACAACCAGATCCAAGATTTCCCCAAACTGATCCAAAATATAGAAAAGCGGAAATTTACTTTTTGGTTAAGAAATAACTTTTAATCATTGAATCTTTTTCTGAGGAAATGAAATCTAGAATGTGGAGAATTTCTGTTAATGGAGCATTCAATGCTTTACAATCAAGATTTTTTGCTGTGGACGCAGCAGCAAGTTGAATTGCTCAAAAAGGGGCATTGGCAAGCGCTAGATATTGAACATTTGGTAGAGGAATTAGATACATTGGGGCGCAGTGAACAGAAAGAGCTAGGCAGCTATTTGCAAGTACTGTTGCTGCATTTACTCAAATGTCGATATCAACCTGAGCGCAGAACCAAAAGTTGGGATCAAACCATCACCAACTGTCGAGACAAAATTGCAGACTGTTTGGAAGATGCGCCCAGTTTGCAACGCCTGCTGCAAGATTCTGAGTGGATTCAGAAGTATTACCGCCGTGCTCGTCGAGATGTCGCTAAGGAAACTCAGATGCCAGTAGACAGGTTTCCAGCAGATTGCCCTTACACGATTGAGCAAATCCTCGATCCAGAGTTTAGTTGAATCAAGCAAAAAAGATAGTTTCACCTTGGATCTGTGAATACTGGGTTGAGTCGTTTTACGGCTCTCATCCCATTTTGCACATCGCTATGAATCTTTCCTCCTTCGCCGCTGAAAAGCCAATCACAACCAGTAAAACTGCCGCGCCGCATTTGTTTCTGTTTCTGGAAATTTTTTCCCGCGAAGGTGGCATCCAGTCCTATGTTCAGGATATTTTTCGGGGCTATGCTGCCTTAGAGCATTCGACTCACGCAGATGTGTTTTTACTGCGTGATGGCAAAAACTGTACCAACCCGTTTGCCAATGCTTCATCGCTGCGGTTTCACTACTTCAAAGCAAAATCTCCCCAACTCGGACGGCTCCACTTCGCCACAGCCCTCTTACGCTATTTGATTCAACACCGACCGCAGCAGGTTTTTTGTGGTCACATCAACTTGGCTCCCATGGTGCAGCTTTTCTGTCAGCCGCTCGGCATTCCCTACACGGTGCTCACTTACGGCAAAGAAGTATGGCAACCGCTGCCGCCAACCGTCTGCCGCTCACTGCAACAAGCGGATCAGATCTGGACAATTAGCCGCTACAGCCGTGACGAAGCCTGCGCCGCGAATCAGCTTGACCCAGCCAAAGTGCAGTTTCTCTCCTGCGCAGTGGATGGCAATTATTTTACACCGGGGGAGAAATCACCGGATCTGCTGGAAAAGTACAGGTTGTCAGGTTCCAAAGTGCTGCTCACCGTCGCGCGGCTATGGTCAGGCGACATTTACAAAGGCGTCGATGTGACGATTCGCGCTCTGCCTACCATCGCTCAGCAGTTTCCTGATGTGAAATATTTAGTTATCGGACGGGGAGACGACCAGCCCCGATTAGCAAAACTGGCTGAAGGTCTAGGCGTCGCTGATCGGGTGGTGTTTGCTGGATTTGTGCCCACCGAGGATTTAATGGCGCATTATCGCCTCGCAGATGCCTACATTATGCCATCACAGGAAGGCTTCGGAATTGTCTACCTCGAAGCAATGGCGTGCGGAATTCCGGTTTTGTCAGGCGATGCGGATGGTTCTGCTGATCCGCTGCAAGATGGCGAACTAGGCTGGCGCGTCCCTCACCGAGATTCAAATGCCGTTGCTGAAGCCTGTATCGAAATGCTGACGCAGATTGCGAAACGAGAATGCGGTGAAGACTACGATCAACGCTGTGATGGCAACTGGCTCCGAGAACAGGCAATTGCTCGATTCGGTAAACCCGCCTTTGCGCACCAACTTCAGGCTTTACTATCTTTACGTGGATGAGATTGAGAGCCAGGTTATGAAACTTCCTCTAATTCGGGTACATGTTCTGCTTCATAGTTTTCGATTAGGACACCAATTACATCCATCATCAAGCAAGCGGATGCGTTTCATCTTCACCTACCTGATCAATGAGGCAATCAAGTAGCTCGACGAGACACTCATACTCTGCTTCAGTATGGGGAACAAAAAGAGTTTGAGAAACAAATGACCAACCCGTAATTATTGGCTCAAGCCGAACCTTTACCTTTGACAACGGCAAGGAGTTGAGTGTTCAGGAGCTTTTGTATTGGGTTTCGACTTTTATATCTTGGCGGCGAAGCGTGCCTAACATATTCCCTAAACTTCACTAAGTCAAGTCAGAATGTGGAATCGCACTTCTACTGAGATTGCTAAACCGATTACGAACATAACAATCTATCGATTCTCACCCTGATTACTTCAGTATTCTTAGAATCGAAGACTAAATCTTGTATTTGTTTTATCGTCACAATTTACAAGATGATAAGTATCACGTTCACATTTGTGAGACAACTTGCTGTGCTAGAGGCGAACCTTTCTGGTGAAATGCAAGCAGATACCTGGCTTCATCGTACGAAACTCGGTCTTGCCAGCAGCGAAACAGAATCCGTTGGAGCCGCGAATAAAGTCAACTCATCGATTAGTTCCAGCTTACGTGTCGCTGCCCAGCTTGGTCGTTAGGAGTGATGTTCGGCTGCACTTAACCCTTGGGTTTGTGAATGCTAAGTGCAACCGAAGCCCTAGCTTACAAGTCGGCCGGAACCGGATTTTGGAAGTTGCTCGGCCCTTGATAGCCGGAAATAGCGGCTAATTCTTGGAGGGTTTTTGCCCCCGATGGTAGCGCTTGTCCATTAATTTTCCAAGTCGGATATCCTTGCACGCCTTCTGCTTGGCAAAGCCCCGGTTGCGCATCTTTGCCGCCTTCTGCACACTCAATGGAGTTCAATCGGCTCACGGCTTCTTTGCCAAACAACTGCTTCTGTTTAAAGCAATGCGGACACCAGTAAGCTTCATACACGACCGCTCCAATTTGGGTCAGATGCTCTGCCAGCGCCAATTCCGACTCACCGGATGTAGTGGTAATCGGACTGCCCAGATTTCCTTCTGCGCGTTGAGCTTGGCGTTCGGCAATGGCAGGGTTATCAATTGGGGCATAGACTGCGAGTGTTCCGACTAACACCACCATGCCGACAATTACACCCGTTGAAAGAAGCTGCCCGATGCCGTCCCATTTACGTCCTAGAATCGACAAAACGAACAGGCTGGTGGACATAATTGCTGAGCCAACACAGTACACACAGACAGTTTGAATTTTGAACGCTAGCAGATACATTAAATATCCGCTAAACACCAGCATTGCGGTTGCACCGACAAACAACAGCAAACCTGTCCAGGCTTCGAGTGGGTCATCGGTGGAGCGGCGTCGAGTTGCCGTTTCCGACAGAATCGCTTCTCTGGAAGATTTGACCAGCAGCGGAGCCACTGCTAGACCCATCATGCCCACATACGCCAAGAAGCCAAACAGCGCGAGCGGCAGCCCAAACACCGTGGCATAGGGGCTGGAAAGCACGATGTTGCAGCCATTCACCGGACAAGCGGTTGAACTGCCGGTCAGCTTGGTGATGGTTAAATACGCGGTGACAACGGCTCCAATCGCAGCAATTCCCGCCATCAAAGGGCGCGACCAGCGGTAGATCCAGGGATTGCCCGTCTTGCGTTTACTGATCACAGCTTGTTTTGTCATGTCAACCTCGCGTTTTTATTCAGCAGAAGAAAAGATAATTAATGGTATCTCAAAAAAAAGAAGGCAAGATCTGAGGCATTCTTTTTATGACCGATTTAGATGATGACCAATTTAGAACCACTGGTGGAACAATTGCCCTATGTCTCCCACTCTAACCACACTGGCGGAATGGCTCGCAGGCGAATTTGATAACCAACCTCAAGCGCAAGATCAGCCCGTCTGGTTTGTGCATTTGCGAGTGTGGCATCGTCCGCTGCCGTTCACAATTGACGGTCACGTTGCCCTATTTTGCGAACAGGCAAACGCGCTTTACCTCGATAAGCCTTACCGTCAGCGGGTGGTGATTCTCAAACCGACTGCTGATCCACAACTTAATCCGCAACTTAATCCGCAACTTAATCCGCAACTTGATCCGCAACGCGATCCACAACAGTGGCAAGCCGAATATCGAGCCTTCAAGCAGCCCGACCGGGTTTTGGGAGCCGGAGCGAATCCAGATTTATTGCAACAAATGAGCCTAGAGGATCTGGAAATTCTGCCCGGTTGCCAACTGACAATTACTTACCAGCCTGATCGCTTCAAGGCAGAGCCACCGCCCGACGCGAAGTGTTGCTTTCAGTACAATGGGCAGACTCGTCAGGTGATTTTAGGATTTGAAGCTAGCCCCAATCAGTTTTGGAGCTATGATCGCGGCGTGGAGCCGGAAACAGGTAAGCTGCTGTGGGGCGCCATGATGGGTCCTTACCAGTTTCAGAAACAACGGAGCTTTGCCGCAGAATTACTGAGATAAAAATTGCCATAAAAAATCCCTAGCGAAATGCCAGGGATTAGTGTTTAGGGTGCATCTACCACTTCATTCTTCAGAGGTAGGGGTATCAATCAGGACAAATTTTTGAGATTGTTTAAGTCAAGATCTTTTGCTCGTTGATGAGGGTCAGGCTAACCCACTCGCCCTGGGCGTCGTAGCTGCGGATCATCCGCTGCCGCACATTGGCTTGAATCAGCCAGCCTGCTTCTAGGAAGAAAGGCAGTCCGCGTGGAATGGAGAGCGGCGTGTTAGAAGAAGCCCCATCAGGCAGCAACAGGACTTGAATCGGATATTTGCCTTGATCAAACAGCAGACGGTTCGCGGCAATTTCAGCAGTTGAGGTGAACTGTAATTCTGGAGTGCTGAGGTGCTGCACGAGTCGGTCGCCCTCTAGCGCTACCGTGAGGCGGGTGGAATATTGCACTTTGCGCCAGTCTGGATAAAGCGTGGTGGCTTCTCCCTGCCAAGTTCCCAGCAGTTGAGGCACGGTCAAAACGGGGCGTTCTGATTTTGGCGTCGGCTGGCGATGCTCGCGGATCAGGGTTAGCTGCGCCAACTGACTGGCTTTGTCGAACTGCTGCACGACTCGTAGCCGCCGATCGCCTGCCATCAGCCCTAACTCTGCACCAAACTCGGAAAACAGCCCAAACTGGAGCGATCCTTGCGAAAAAGCACCATTGGTAAAAACAAAGTGCTGCGATTGACGGTGCTATATTCCAACACACGGTCATAGATTAGCTCGCCCGTGGCTGAAAACTGTTGAATTGTTTGCCGCACCGTGCGGTTGTCGTTCAAGCCTTCGAGGGTGACTAAACTGGGAATGTCTTCCTGTCGGATGCCTGCGGCAGAAAAGCGAGTAAAAGAACCCTGCCACGCGCCCAAATTTTGCAGCAAACACTGCCATTGAGAAGGTTTAGCCTCAACCATGAGTGATAGAGCTTGAGTGATAGAGCTTGAGTAATAGAACTTAGCCTAAATTCGCTGTAATAAATTTAACCCATGCGTGTCAGTTCCACAGGTGTTGAGCAACTGATAGCGCCGACTCAAGGCGGCAACTTCTGCCGTTTGTTTGGGGCTAGGCTGCCACGGTGAAGGGTTGCCATAAGCGTAGAAAGTTTCGACGCCATCAATGTCCATCTCGACGGCTGCCGCAATTAAATCCATCACCGACTGACGATACCGGACGGGATGAGCCAGCACCGCTAACCCTCCTGCCTGATGAATGGCGGCAATCACGCGATGGGCTTGATAAAGTTCTCCGGTGGCAGTTTCGCTCTGCAAATAGGGTTGCATGAGGCTGTGATCGGGGTCAAAAGCATAAGCCAAAATGTGAACTTCTTCGTTCAATAAATTGGCGCTAATTTCTGTGCCTGTCCAGAGGTGCGGCATTTCCGCGTTGGCGTCGCGCTGCTGCCCTTGGGTGAGCCAGTGTTGCGCTCTTCGATAGCCATTGACGCTGTGATGGTCGGTGATGGCTAGCCCTTTCAGTCCAATCTTAGCGGCCTGCTGAATCAAGCTTTCGGGTTCTAGTCTGCCATCAGAGCAGAGCGTATGCATATGAAAATTGAACTGGAGCGGGCAGCTTTCTGCGGTAATCGTTTCAAAGACACGTTTGAGCGCTGCTGCATCTTGCGCAGCAGAGGAAGCCATCTTTCCAGCTAAATCAACAGCCATACTTCCCCTTAACCGTTGTTAACACTTTTCGTTCTCTACTATAGCGGTTCTGACGGAAGTGAGGATACGGGCGAGAGGAACAGGGCTTAATCCTGCATCAGGAGGGCGACGGCATAGGCGGCAATCCCCTCTTCGCGGCCAACCGCATCCATTTTTTCGTTGGTGGTGGCTTTGATGCCAATCTGATCGGGGCTAAGCTGGAGCACTTCTGCCAATCGGTCGCGCATAGACTGGATGTGCGGCTTAATTTTCGGACGCTCTGCCACAATCACGGAATCTAAATTGCCGATCTGCCACCCTTTGGAGCGGACAAGCTGATTCACCTGCGCCAACAGTTTCAGGCTATCGGCTCCCTGCCATTGCGGATCGGTGGGCGGAAAGTAGTGCCCGATGTCTCCCAAACTGAGCGCCCCCAGCATAGCGTCCATGATGGCGTGAGTCAGCACATCGGCATCGCTGTGACCCAACAGCCCTAGATGATGCGGAATGGTGATGCCGCCTAAAATCAAGGGTCGATCGCTGACTAACTGGTGAATGTCGTAGCCGTTGCCGATTCTAAGGTTCATAGGGTTCAATTGCCGCAATGCCTGCTTGCGGCTCGCAATGCACTACCGTTGCCCATGTTGCCCATTATGACTCACTATTGCAGCCGTTCTGCCTGTTCCAGAGCCGCATTGCTGTTTTGTTGATAAAGCTGCACCCGATCTTGAGCCGTCGGATAGCGCTGATCTTGGGATGGAATTTGCCCCATCAAGTCTGAGGCTCGCTGCCATCGACTCGCAATATCTAGCCACTCTGCCGCCGTTTGGGCTCGCTGCCCTGCTGTCACCGTGTCTTCTGCCAAGCGAACTGCCTCCGCAAAGGGGTCGGTGGCGGTAGCGGCTGGACTGGCGGCAGTCTGGGAATCAGCCGGATCTGAGTCTGCCAAATCTGCGCCTGCGTCTGAGCTTGCTGCGGGTTGCGATGTGAGTCTGGGACTCAGCCATGTATAAAGCGCCCAGCCCAACAGCAGCAAAAACAAACTGAGACTCGCGCCGCCCACCAAACCTCGCCAAAATACCCGCTTTTCTCGTCGCAGTCGTGGCGAAGTTTGAGAAAACGAGTTTTTCAGATCGGGTTTGGCATTCTGGCGATCTTGGCTGAATTGCTGGAGAAAGCCAGGTTTGGCTAACGTAATTTCCTCTGACCACAGGAGTTGATGCTGCGGATCTCGCTTAATTTCCTCTAGCCATAGCAACTGCTGTTCGCGGACAATCCGGCTGTTAATATTCACCCGCCGCACGTTGCGAGGTCGCAAAGATTCGAGAATTTGCCGCACTTGAGTCACCAAAACGGGCTGCTCTAGCTGCTCTAGTGTGGCGGCTTCACAGAGTAGCTGCAAAACGCCTTGATCAAACATGGCTCTGGTTCTAACTCCAGAGTCGGCTAATTTCTCGTTCAAGATTTGAATAATCGCTGAAACACTGCCCTGACGGGCCTGCCGTGCGATGTCGTCGATCGAATCTACCATTGTTCGCTAAGCCCCTAAACGGGTAGGGAACCCTAAAGTTCATGCATTCTATGTCAAGAACCACCCAAGTAGACAATGCTAGTGCAGAGGAATGAACCTTGACTTGAAATTTTACAACATCTTAAAACAGGTCAATCGAATCAACGTTTAATTGGGACAATGCTAATTTGCGAATTTTTCAGCAGGTTTCTGAAAGAAAATTTTTCCCTAAGGAATGGGAATTCAATCCGTTCGATCGTGGGTAGGGGCGGGTTTTGTGGTCAGTATCCATTGCCGGATGCTTATTGATCTCGCCTCAACCCGCCCCTACTTGGTAGAGTACAGTATTTTGGTGGTCAGATCCATTGCCGGATGTTTATTGATCTGCTCAACCCGCCCGTACAAAGATTTGATACCATTTGGATTTTGGATTGGGGAAGCTTTGCGCCGCAATGGTTTCAGTCTGCAAACTGCCGCGTCTTCTATTTAAATCGGGATGGGGTTCGCTTAGCGGAGGTGCTGGCAATCGTTGAAGCGGCGAATCTGCCAGAGGTCGGTGTTGAAGCGATTTTGGTCGGTTCGCTGCCAGCGTGAACGATCGATCCAGAACTCAAAAAGGGCAGTGTTGCGGGCATGGATGCGCCAGGAGCGATCACAGCCGAGGAGTTCAGCAATTAGATGTTGCAAAATCCAGCTATGGGAGACAACCCAAATTTGTTCGCCGTCGTTGTGACGATTTAGCAGCCGTTGAACAAACTGATGGGCACGGCCGCGGGCTGCTTCCAAAGACTCGGCTCCGGGGATTTGAATCCAATCTTCTGTTTGTTCTAGGGTGTGGCAGAGGTCAGGATGGCGCTGCTGAGCTTCTGCCCAAGTCAGTCCTTCAAAAATGCCATTCTGAAACTCGCGTAGCTCATCGGCATAATGGACAGGAATCTGCTGATCTAGTTGGAACGGAGTCAGAGCATCGATTGACGTGTCGAGGTCTTCATCAACCAAATCACTGACGATAGCAGGCAGGGCAGCCACCAAAAAGGGAGCGAGCAGCAGTTCTGTGGTTTGTACGGCGCGTTTGAGCGGGCTGCTGTAAACGCACGTGGGTCGCCAAGCTTCAGACAATAAGCGTTTTGCCAGCTTTTCTGCTTGCTGCCTGCCTTCAGGAGAAAGGTCAAACTCGCCGTTGCCCTGCATTCGCTTTTGTTGATTGCCCACCGACTGAGCATGACGAATGAACAGCAGTTTGAGCGGCTTCATGATAATTTTTAAATCTTTTGCAGTTTGACTCCAAACTTGAAATACCCTAATTTCTACATCACTTCAAGAGCAACTTTAACGGAATTTATACGGCTACGATCTATCGCTTGCGTCTAGGTCTACGTCTAGAGTGGGATCGCACTGAAGTCCCATCTCCTCGCTTGTAAGGGGAAACGCGAACTCGTCCAGAGCTTTGAGAAGAAGTGCTATTGCTTCCACTATCATTACTCTGACCTCCTCTAGAGAAGGCTGAGATCAAACCACAAACAAGCAACACAAGTATTAGGAGCCCTATTACTTCCATTTTTTAATCTGTGAGGGGTAATTTTTCTTGAGTTTGAGTTGAATTAGACACTGATTGAATCCCGGTGATGCTGCGCAGGTAGAGGCTGCCCACGATGCCCAAAAACACGAGATAGGCAACCGCTTGAACAACGTAAAGCGTCTGAGTGTAGCCAAAGAAGGCTTTGAGCAGAATGCCCGGAAACTGGCGATCGGGTAAAACTTGGCTTAGATCCCAAACCTGCGCGCCCAGAATGCAGGAAGAGGTGCTGAAGCAGAGAGGGGTATCGCTGATTTGAGAAAACAGCGCAGCAGCTTTGTCGAAGTGGCGTAGAGCGCTGACGACCAGCCCAGAGACAATCAGCAACAGCAGCACACCCATCACTTGGAAAAACTGCCGCAGATTGATCTTGACGCCCAGCCGAAACAGCAGAACTCCGATGCCGGTTGCGCCCAGTAATCCTGCAACAGCGCCAACTGCCGGAAGCCAGCCCTGCTGAAACTGAGCCGCAATGAACACTACAGTTTCAAACCCCTCGCGCAAGACGGCAATCGTGACAAGCCCAAACACGCCCCACCCCGCCCGATCGCTCTTCAGAGCTTCGCTAATTGCCTCTTCCACTTCGCCTTTCATTTGGCGAGCTTGCTGGGTCATCCAAATCAGCATCCAGCTAAGAAGGATAATCGCCACGACGCCAAAGATCGCCTCAAGTAACTGCTTCACGACAGGCGCATAGAGTTGGTCAGAGGCAGCTAACGCCACCATCACGCCACCAAACACCGCGCCCACCAGCACACTGCCCAAAATTCCAGCCCCAATTCCGGCAAACACCCAAGAATTTAAGCGCGTTTGTTGGGCTTTTTGCAGATAAGCCAGCACAATTCCGACCACAAGCGCTGCTTCTGTGCCCTCGCGCAACGTGACGATAAAAGTTGGCAAAGCACTACTAAAATCCATAAATCACCCGAATCAAGAATCCAGCTTATTTGGCGATTGCTTCTATCATGCGTTGGTTATACCAATTTGATTTGTGAACCAGTCAGATCAGATCCCCCTGCCTCCGGCATCCCCCTTAATAAGCTACGGTGTACACACAAGTCGAACGATCCCCCCTAACCCCCCTTGCAAAAAGGGGGAACCGACCCACAACTGGCTTGAAGTCCCCCTTTTCAAGGGGGATTTAGGGGGATCAAGCAGGGTTTTAACTTCCAATGCGAGATGTGTGTACACAGTAGCCTTAATAAGGGGGACTGAGGGGGATCGGTTTGGCGTCAAGATCTGTCACGAAGTTTGTTTAAATCGGTATTATCTAATATTATTTTGACAGCTAAACGCAGCTAGCTCGACAAACTCGCCTGCTCATCCACCCATCTACCATCGCCTACCCCTTTTCCTGACTCAAAGCCTCCGAGAGGTAGTCTGCCGTTGCTTCCACAATCGCAATCGCGTTTTCGTAAACCATGCGAGTCGGGCCCAGCATTCCCACGCTGCCGACAGGAGTTGCGCCGCGCTGATAGGTGGCTGTGACTAGCGCACAACTCCGAATTGGTTCCAGCGGGTTTTCAGCCCCAATCCGCACGGTGACGCGCTTGCCCGTAAGCTCGGCATCGGTGGCGTCCGAAATCAACGACCAGAGTTGATCAGGCTCCGACTCTAAAAGTTGCAAAATCGTTTGAACTTGCTGCACTTCCGAAAATTCTGGGTGTCGCCGCAGCACTTCTGCCACGCCGTTAATCAGAATTTGGGTCGAAACCGAGAGTTGGCTCCGGCGATGTAGTTCTGCCATAGAGGTGCGCAGGAGTTCTGCATAGCGCTCAAACTCGCGTCCCAATTCGCTCCAATCGAGGGTAGCAATTTCGACGAGGGTGTGGCCGCGCAGTTGGCTGGTGAGAAAGTTTGAGAGAATTTGTAACTCTCGATCTAAATGTTCTGCATCTAGGGGCTGATCGGGGGCTTGCGGTAGCGACATCAGCATCGATTGAGTTTCGTAGGAATCCAGCACCACAATCAGCATGGCTCGCTTTGGATCGAGTTGCACAAGCTGCAAATGTCGGAGTTGAGCCGTGCTAGCTTGCGGAACCGTAATCAGAGCGATGTAGCCACTCAGGGCGGATAGAATTTGGGCGGCTTCTCGCAGCAGGGCTTCAATGCTCAGATCTTCCCAGTTCAGTTGATCTGACAAGATTTGATCGACCTGTCGCGCCACTGTTCCGGAAGGTGTGACGATTTGATCGACATAAATGCGGTAGCCAGAATCGGAGGGAATGCGTCCAGCCGAAGTGTGGGGCTGATAGAGTAAGCCCGATTTTTCGAGATAACCCATGGCATTGCGAATGGTGGCCGGGCTAACTCTGGGGTTAAACTCTTCCACTAGCGCCTCTGACCCTACAGGGCGAGCTGTTGCGATATAGTGCCGAACAGTCGCTCCAAGCACCTGCTGCTGGCGCGAACTAAGTTTGACTGGCATGGTCATAGCAGGAAACAAGCTTAACTAAACGAAAAGGCGACGAACCAGACTGGGGAGATTTCTAAAAAAGATCATGCCCACACTTGGAGGGGGAAAGCATTGAGCAGGTAGACTCTGCAACCCTGAAAAGATTATCTGTCAAATACTTTGTCCTTAAGAGCGTGGATTGTCTTCGAGAAATTCCCTTAGTTTAGTGTGACCACAGTACTACTACTGTAATCGAGGCGACTGTGTTTCAGCAGATCACGACTAGGGGTTACAACATCCAAAAATAGCAGCATTCAGTTGTGAGGCTAATAGCGAGGCACGGTTGGATCAACGGCAATCGCGTAAGCATCGATGCCACCTGTCACATTCTTGAGATGGGTAAAGCCCTGTTGATGCAGCCATTGACACATTTGCGCCGAACGCACGCCATGATGGCAGAGCACAATCGTTTCTATGTTTGGGTCAAACTGAGCCTGAATCTGCCCTGACCATTCGGCAAATTGGCTCAGCGGTAAAGGAGTAAACCCGTCGATGCTGGCAGTGGCAATTTCGCTGGGTTCCCGCACATCAATGAGCTGGAGGTCGCCACCTTGCGCCAGACGAACAGCCAAGGCTTCAACGGTGATTTCGGTGATGGGTTGATTAACAGGTGTAGACATTAACGATTAAAAAAGGTTTTAAAAGTGAGCTTGATTTCATTATTCAGACGAGAACTGAATACCGCAAGTCTAAATTGAACTTATCGGGTTGAGGTGATGCAGCACTACGCAAAAAGTCGAGGACAAGCGAATTTAGGAACTGTGCCCCCAGCTAAGGATTGTGGATTGAATAAATCTGTCAACTGGACGGGCAGGTTTTGCAGATCAATGGGCATCCGGCAATGGATTTAACCGTAAAACCCGCCTCTACCCACGATCGAACTGATTGAATTCCTATTCCTAAGGGTTCCACGCTTGCCCCCGTTTACTGATAGGACTGACGCAGAAGAGATCTCCCAACCCGCTTAAAAACGGGGCTTTAGAAGCTCTACTCTTAAAATAAGGAGGATCGAGAGTTCAAGCTTCAAGGGCGTCAGTCCTAACTTAAACACTGATATCCATGATCACGGATTACTTCACGGATTGCTATCTTTGTCACCTCACTTTTTCACCGCAGGGGCAGCAGGAGATGTGCCCAAAGATTAAATTGGGATAAACTTCAGATGTTACTCCTTGACTCTACCTGCAAAATATGGGCAACGGTAGTTCCGCCAACCACTGAAGAGGATGCAAGGCTGCCAGTAGGGAATTCGCCCAAAGAAATGTATCTGAGGTGATGGAACTACATCGGTATTGCCGGATTAGAAGGAGATTGGAAATGTTGACCAGGCTTCTACAAGCAATTGCCATTACTTTTGCTGTTTATTTGACGATGATGACTCACCATTCATCACACTCGCCGTCTGGCCTGGTTAGTTCCAATTATTCATCAGCAGTTCGGTCTACTCGGCTGACCCAGTTACTCGCTGAAATGCTCGATCTTTTGTTGTCTCCCGCTCAGCGTGGTGCAGCACAACACAGTGCAAATCTCATCATCGACTAATTCGAGGGATTCATTTCCTGAATTTGAGCCGTAAAGTAATCAACCCGATATTTCAACTGTTGAGCAATTTCTAAGCCTTGCTGAAACGCTCTCAGCGCTTGAGGTTGGTTGCCCTGTGCTTTGTACAGTTGCCCTAGCTGATCGTAGGTGTTCATCATGCCAAAAGCATTATAAGACTGGCGTTCAACATCGAGCAGCAGTTGATAGACGATCAGAGCATCAGCCGGACGCTGAAGCGATTGATAGAGGGCAGCTAATTTTGCAGCGCATCGCTAGCATAGGCAAACTGTTGGACCGAACGCGCTACGGCAAAAGCTTCCTGGTAGTTGGTGGCAGCTTGTGCCGGTTGATTTAGCAGCACGTAGCTATCTGCCATGGCTAATTTAATCGCCGGAATCGGCACGAAGTTTTGCTGTTGTTGGTAGGTTTCGACTAGCTGTTGCTGAGCCGCAATCGCCTGTTCTGGCTGGCTATTCTCCTGATAAATGTAAGCCAACTGGGTGAGTGACTCAATTTCACTAGCTTGATTCCCGGTTGCCGACTTAAGATCAGCAGTTCTTCGTAGGTGGCAGCGGCGGCGGGATAGTCAAACCAGCTTACGTGCTGATCCGCTAGAGCAACTAAGATTTCCTGCTGGCGAGCCGAATTTTGCTGCTGTCTGGCGCGATCGAGCAGTTTCGAGTAGAGGGCAACCGCCTGATTTCGGGCCCGCACTTGTTGATAGGCTTCAGCAATTTCGGCAAGCAGTTCATAATCGACAGGCTGGGCAGGTTGGGCGGCTGAAGTTTCTGGCTCGGCTTCTGGCTCGGCTTCTGGCTCGGCTTCTGGAGGCGGCAAAATCTCTCGCTCAATTTCTTCTAAGCGTAGGGTGATGTAGCGCAATTCCGTTGCTTGGCTCTGTTGCCAGGCCACCTCACCCACCCGCGCCAGCGATTCCACCTCTTGTTTGGGCCCCAAATAGCGTCGCAGTCGCAGTTCCCGGTTCCAAAGCTCTAACGCTCCAGGCAAATCGCCTGCTTCTAGTCTGGCTAGTCCTTGTTGTCGGAGTTCGTTCAGGGCTTCCCGAAGCACTGCCTGTTCTTGCGGATTCAACGGACGATCCACCGCCATTTCAGGAATCAACGGATCGGGGCGCGGTTCGAGCGGGTTCAGCGGCGGCTCTTCTAGAATAGGAGCCGGAGGAATTGGATTTGCTTGGGCCGGTTCTAGTCCGGGTTCTAGTCCGGGTTCTACAGGCGTTTCGGGCGCTGGGGAGGTTTGCGCGTGACTAGCAACGCTGCCAATCGACAGCCACAGCAGCGCTAAAAGAACTGCACCGAATCGGTTAAATTTGGATTTTGCTAACACCATTTTCAAACTCTTCTGAACACACCATGCCAAACGAAGGCTGCTACACCCGACGCGATCCGCTCATGAAAGTGTCGCTTGTCAAATTGACTCACGATTACCTACGAAGAAACTCTCTTGATTGTAAGCTGTAGAATCAGTGCATTGTGGTTGCATTCCGGCAGTTTAATCAAGCAGGCACAATTGTGCTTATTACAAGTGAGGGTGAGCTAGTGAAAGTTTTGGTTGTCGGCAGCGGTGGGCGAGAACATGCCCTTGCTTGGAAACTCCTACAGTCTGAGCGGATTCAAGAAGTGATTTGCGTTCCAGGCAATGGTGGCACTGCCCTGTTACCGCGCTGTCAAAATTTAGCCCTGTCGGTGACGGATTTTGAGGGCATGAGTCGGTTTGCTTTGGTGAATAATATCGGCTTGATTGTAGTGGGGCCAGAAGTGCCGTTAGCAGCCGGGATCACCGATTACTTGCAGGCGCAGAATTTGACCGTGTTTGGGCCAACGCAGGCGGGCGCTCAAATTGAATCGAGTAAAGCTTGGGCGAAGGCGTTGATGCAAGATGCCAAAATTCCGACAGCGGCGGCAGAGGTGTTTACTAGCCTGGATGCCGCCATTGCCTATGTGAAGCAGCAACCTCTGCCAATTGTAGTGAAGGCAGATGGTCTAGCCGCTGGCAAAGGGGTAACGGTTGCTGCCACGGTGGAAGCTGCGATTGAGGCGATTACTGCCGCTTTTGCAGGACAGTTTGGTGAGGCAGGGTCGCAGGTCGTGATCGAAGAATGCTTGATGGGCGAAGAGGTTTCTGTTCTAGCAATTACCGACGGGTTAACGATTCGACCGCTGTTGCCCGCCCAAGACCATAAACGCATCGGAGAAGGCGATACGGGCGCGAATACAGGCGGCATGGGGGCTTACGCGCCTGCGCCGTTAATCACACCTGCCCTGATGGATCGGATTCAGCAAGAGATTTTGGAGCCAACCCTTGCTGCGCTCCGCCAACGCGAGATTGACTATCGGGGCGTTCTGTATGCCGGGCTGATGATCACGCCAGAGGGCGACCCGAAAGTGATTGAGTTTAACTGTCGGTTTGGCGATCCGGAAACGCAGGTCGTGTTGCCATTGTTGGAAACGCCGCTGGATGTCGTTTTGTTGGCTTGTGCTCAGCAGCGCCTTGACCAACTGCCGCCGCTTGCTTGGAAGTCGGGGGCTGCGGTGTGTGTGGTGATTGCCGCACAAGGCTATCCAGAAAACTATCAGAAAGGGTTGGCAATTTCAGGTCTAGAACAAGCCGAACGCTCAGGCGCAATGGTGTTTCATGCGGGCACTCGTCTCAAGCAGCAGCTTGTCACCGATGGCGGGCGTGTGCTGGGCGTAACAGCCGTGAGCGATGCTCTGCCAGCCGCACTGAAACAGGTTTATGGCGCAACCGACTGCATCCAGTTTGAAGGAATGTATTATCGACGAGACATTGGGCATCGCGCCCTACCGCAGTTGCAGGAGTAAGGACTGCAAGGTAATTTTGTCACTAAGCGTCGTAAAGTTTTTCGTGATCAGAATTGGCTGTAACGAGAGACAGAAATTTCCAAAAAAACCAAACAAAAACCCCCAAACAAACGCTTGAGGGCTGGAGTTCCTGAAAATCGTCACTGGTGTTAATCATGGCAATGAGGTAGAGGGTTTACAAGAGGGGTGAGACCCATTTAGCCCTGAACTTCACAGAAACTTTAAGGTGGTAGCAGAACAGACTGGGGCACATGATCCTTTCAGGGTCAAACGCTTGCCGCATTAGCCTAATCGCGCCCGTTCCCCACAGGCTAAGGGCTGTCGCCTTGCCATGGTCAGAGTCTTAGCTGGAATGGATGACAGCCCCTACAACGGCGATTACGCTCAGCCTACGGCTTCAATTCCAGCCCGATCGAGAATTTTGGGAATCAAATCTTCGCGCCGGACTGCCATAAGGTGAACCCCCTGACACAGTTGGCGAGCCATTTGCACTTGCTCAGCCGCAATTTGAATCCCCTCTTCTAGCGGCTCGCTTGCCCGCTCTAAGCGATCAATGATCTCTTGCGGAATTTGAACGCCGGGCACATTACGGTTAATAAATTGAGCATTTTTGGCAGATTTGAGCAGAAAAATTCCTGCCAGAATCGGCTTCTCACATCCGGCGGCAATCTGCGTCATAAATTTTTCTAGCCGCTCAAAATCCGAAATCAACTGGCTCTGAAAAAACTGAGCGCCTGCGGCCAATTTGTGTTCAAACCGACGCTGCAAGCCTGACCAACTGCCGCACTGCGGATCGACTGCGGCTCCAGCAAACAAATCAGTGGCGCGGTCAGGCAGCGGCTTATCGTTGGCATCCATGCCTTGGTTAAGTTTGTCAATTAGTTTCAGTAAGCGCACCGACTCTAGCTCAAATACTCCCCGCGCCTGCGGATGATCACCCGCTTTGATCGGGTCGCCTGTCAACGCCAAAATGTTGCGGATTCCTAGCGCCTGTGCGCCCATTAAATCTGCCTGTAGCCCAATGCTGTTGCGATCGCGGCAGGCCACCTGACAAATCGGCTCGATGCCCTGTTGCAGCAGTAACACCGACGAAGCCAACGACGACATCCGCAGAACGGCTCGGCTTCCATCTGTGATGTTGATGGCATGAACCCGACCCTTTAAGCCAGCCGCCATGGTTAACATATGCGTCGGATCGCCACCCTTCGGAGGCATCACTTCAGCCGTGATTAGAAATTTCCTGTCCTGAACTGCCTGCCTGAACTGAGACCGAGGAGGACACACGAAAGGAGCAGTCAGAAAGGATCGATCGGACATAAGTTCGGACATAGATCTAGATGCGCTTTGTAAGAGATTCAAATGCGGGGCAGAATTAAATCTGATCTTTTTGAGTTGATCGAGTGATCAGTCTTCAAACTCTCTACTCGAAAAGCATTCATTTCTGTAGTGTCTAAGTTCTGTTCTCTTGGCAAACGCTCAAACTGAGTTGCCTAGAGCACTTTCTTAGACTGTAACTTTTGCTGCACACTGGATGAAGCTGTGAAATCAAGCTTGGCAATCTATAGAGCAATCTAATCGTTATCTATGAAAATTACTGCGCTGAACGCTTTGCCTGAAGAATCAGTCTCTCACAATCCGGCAATCAAGAAAAAGGTGATGCTGCGCCTCGGAGATTTGCCCCACCTCACCAACTTCTCTCAAGCTCGCTTTGCGCCCGGTCAGGTTGCGGCTGCCCACGCCCATTCGGATATGTGCGAAGTTTTTTTCGTGGAAGCGGGAAATGGGGTGATCCGCATCGACGGGCAAGAATATCCGTTAGTTGCTGGGGTTTGTGTTGCAGTGGAACCGGGTGAAACCCACGAAGTTTTTAATGCAGGTACAGAGGAATTAATCCTAACTTATTTTGGCTTGCGAGCAAATCCATCGAATGGGGAATGATCACACTAGGACTTCTGTCCGCTTCTCCAAACGCGATTTGTGCTCTTTTCTATGCCTAGTTTATCTATATCTTGGCGTTGCTTAATGCTGCTGCTCAGTTCGCTGTCTTTCGGGATAGAGCGAGTTCCGGCTCTAGCTCAGGTGGCTTCGGTTTTGCCTCAACGACAGGCTGAGTCGTCATTGACGGACGGAAGTGCCTCAGAAGCAGAGCCGCCGCCGGAGTTTGATCCAGCTACACCGGGAATTTGCCGCCTTTACAATCTGTCAGGTTACTTGGCGTTGGCGGCAGATGGGCGACTTGTAACGCTGAAACCCTACTGTCAGGAACAGCGCAACTGGGTTTGGTATGAAGAAAGCAGGTTTTGGAGCAGGTTTCGAGATGCGGCAACAGTAGAAACGCTGGCATTTGCTCAGACGCTTGATCGCCGTGAGATTGAAGTCTATGCTTTGTCGATTTGTCCATTTCTTCAGGATGGCGGCACTTTGCCAGAGCTAAGACAAATTCAAGCCGACGATCGCCTCCCAACCGAGTTTGAGCAAGCCATTACAACGGCAGCAATCCGTACCTACTGTCGGCAGTATCGCAGCCAGCTTTAAACCAGCGTGCGCTCTAGGGCAGCCACATTTGGGATGCAAAGCACATCTCGCTCTCGTTGGATCAACCCTTTTTTTTCCAGCTTACTGAGAACACGGGTGACAGTTTCGCGGGCTAAACCACTGAGGCTACTTAACTCCCGATGCGGCAAGTTGGGAATTTCAATGCCTTGGTCGCCTGCTTTACCTTGTCCGTCTGCCAAAAACAGTAGGATATCAGCCACACGAGAAACGCTATCCGATTCGCGCAGCCGCAGCCGACGGTTCACCTGTCTCAACCGCCGCGCCATTAGCTGAGCCAACCGAATGCCTGATTTTGGCTCAGTATTGAGCAACTGGACAAAATCTGGGGCGGGCATGTTGCCAATGATCGTCGGGACAAGCGTGATCACATCGGTGGAGCGGGGCACTTCGTCTAGCGCCGCCATCTCGCCAAACAGTTCGCCTTTACCAAGGATGTTGAGCGTAACTTCTTTACCATCTAGATTGTAGGTGCGAATTTTTACCCAGCCTTCTAGAATAAAATAAACTGAGCTACCCCAATCATTCTCTAGAAGGAGCACTTGGTTAGGGGGGTGATTTCGCACAACAATATGTGCCAAAGCTTTTTCGACGCTAGCTTCTGGCAATCCACTAAAGAAAGGATTGGAGCGAATTAAGGAAGCTTCCCGATTTCACGGGGGTTAAACCGATCATGCATGGAACCATGCGCTTGGGACAAGGAACATAAGTCAGCTAGATTAGCAGCAGGATGTTGCCATAAATGTTGTCACAAAGGAGTCATCCTGTTCCAAGCGTAGCCGATTTTTTCTTAAGTAGATAATTTAAACTGCCAGGAACTCATAGGGCTTGATGCTGGTTCAAGGACATAAAGTCCAGCCTGAAGCAAGCCGACACGGATTTAAGGTCATCATAGCTAGAGTTTGCTCCATTTTCTGCAAAGAGTTTGTCAAGTCTTTGATGCTTCTCGTCTAGTGACTTAAAATTTGGGTTTCGGCTGCGCTCAACCCAAAGTTCGACTGCTCAACCCACCATTCGGCTGCGCTCAACCCACCGTTCGACTACTCAACCCACCATTCGGCTGCGCTCAACCCAAAGTTCGACTACTCAACCGATTGAATGCTGAAGATTGGCGCGGTGAGCGAAGCCGAACCGCATCTAACCGTTCATTTTATCCATTTACTTATCTGTCCTGCTATGTGCTATTCTCCACCAACGCTAATCCCTGTACCAAAGATCTCAGCATCGGTGAGGTTAAGTTCTTGCATCTCTGCACCGGAGACATCAGCATGATATATCTTAGCCCGCGTGAGGTTAATGCCGTTGAGGTTGGCGTCATTGAGGCTGGCATTGGTTAGGTAAGCGTCGGTTAGGTCTGCCCCTTCTAAATTTGCACCTGTTAAATCGGCTCCCTCTAAGTTAATGCCTGTTAAATCTGCGCCCTGCAAATTTGCACCTCGGAGATCGGCTCCAATTAGATGCTGACCGCTCAGATCGGCGTTTTGTAAATCACAGCCTGCACAGGCACGAGTTTCTAATAATTGGTGAATATCAGCAGGATTGCTAGCTTGTAGCGGCGTTGCCCACAGCAGCGTTGGCAGTAGGGTAAGCGAAGCTAGAATGGGAAATTTCATGATTATTCCTCCATGAAAGGATTGCAGTGCTGACGCGGTGAAGAAGAGCCATGCATAGAAGCAGTGGGTTGATGAGGGGCGACCGCTGACAGCCTTCAGGGTAAATACACACTTTGCGGTTGCGATTCCAGAAATCTACTCATCTAAACTTCTCTACAGTCGGCGGTTTTTGGGTGTCACCCAAGCTCTTACCCGATTCGCTTGGCACTCGGAACGCTAATTTATAGCAAGTTGAATGCGCTTAGTATGCAGCGAAGGGTAAAAGATCCTCTCTCCTTCTCCAATGGTTCCCTTGCTGAAGTCAGTGCAACAGCAGGAACGCCATGGCAATTAAATTTCAGTTTGAGTGAATGCTCCAGAGTAATCCCATGTTTGTCTACAAGTATTTGTCTAGAGACTGAAGCCAGCCTGATGTTTGAGCGAGACCGTTGCCCGCCCATTAAACCCGCCCACTCAATCTGTACATCAAAGCCAAACCCATTCGCTTGAAACCAAATTGCCATACTTTCAGCATAGGAGAATATGCCAAAGAGCACCTCGCCCTATCGAGGGAATGTTTCTAGCGGTTGCCTTTTTAGAGATTATCGACAACGTACTGCAAAATGCCGCGTGTAATGGCTTGAGCAATAATGTCACGAAAGGTAGAATCAGCGAGGAGTGGGGCATCCGTTGCACCCGTCACAAAGCCAACTTCTACGAGAGCAGCCGGCATACCAGTACGACGCAAGACATAAAATCTGGCTTCTTTTACCCCTCGGCTGTTCATATTGGTAGCTTCTAGCATACTTTCTTGAAGGTAGGTAGCCAGATTTTCAGCAGCAGGGGAGGAATAAAAATAGGTTTCGACCCCGTTCACATCAGGACGGCTCATACTAATCGCGTTGGCGTGAATGCTAACAAACAGATCGGCATTGGCTCGATTCGCAGTTAGAACACGCGGCTCTAGTCCAATTTCTCGTTCATCTGTGCGCGTCAGGATGATTTCAGCGCCGTGTTGTTGCAGCAGTTCCGCCACGCGCAGCCCAACTTCCAGCACAATGTCAGTTTCGCGCAAGCCCCCAATGCCGACTGCACCCGGATCACGTCCGCCATGCCCCGGATCAAGAACAATGAGCACTCGCTGACGGCTCACGTTAGGAAGCTGGTTGAGCGGCGGTAGTGTGATGGTGCGGGCGACACTAGCAGTAACCCGTCGTTGCTGACGACCGGCTAGAGCAAGAGACAAAGTTTGATTAGATGATCTGACATCCCCAATTTGAACGCCCGGAGCAGGCTGAAGCGCCACAATCACGGCATCTGCCTGTTGGCGCACCTGTAAGCGGAGGAGTGGACTGCGCGGATCGAAAGGTGGACTGGCGACGCTTCTATCTAAGCGGGCATTGGGAATCCGAATCTGGTAGGTGGCGGTCGATTGATCCCATCCGCTGGTATAGTCTTGCAATGCTCGATCAGCGCGGATGATCACCTGATTGCGGCTAGGATCTAGCTCCACCGCTTGAATAGTGGCAGCTTCGACGAAAGGAATGACTGAAATGGGAATGGCTTCATCGTCTCGGCTAGAGCGACGCTCGCGGTCAGATTGGGGTGTTGGCAGTTGCACTGTCCAGCCAGTTTTGCTCGTACCGCGCACGACTACCTGAGCCGGATCGATGGTGTAGTCGTCGTCGAGTTCAATCACAATGCGAGCCACGTTGTCATCTTCGCGGCGGATTTCAATTTCGTCGAAGGGGTCATCAAATGATTCGTCAGTGCGACGGCGTTCGAGTTGAGTGTCGGGCAGATCGATCACGAGGCGCGTCGGATCACTAAGAAGCTGAACGATGGGTTGGACAGACTCATCGGTGCTAAAGGTAAGCTGGTTCTGCTCTGGGTTAAACTGCCAAGATTCCAATTTGGCGGCTTCTGCCGGAGACAGAATGAGTAGAACACTCAAGCTACTAAACAGGCTGGATAATAACCAGTGCTTTTTCACAGTTGGGATTGCTCCTCGTGATCATCAGGGAAACAGAAATTAGGAAGGTATGCTGTGGGGAAGTCGGGAAGCAACCCTCAATCGAGCAGGTTGAATCGCCAATGAATTTTACCCTCTTGATCCCCCCTACTTTGCGAGCAGCAAATCTAAAAGAAGGGGAAAGCCAAGAGTGGTTTGCAGATCCCCTTTGTAAGGAAGATTTAGGAGGGATCTCAATTGTTTCGTTACCACCCAGTCGGACTTCTCAAACATCCGTCCAAAAAGCAGCTCGCATTCCAGGAAGAATCATTCCTCCAGTCAAACTGCTCACCTCGCACCACCCGCATCACAATACCAGAGAATGAGAAACAGTAGCCAATCTGGTGCAAATGCGATGTTAATCCTGGTGATAGCACGGTTAAAAAAATGCTGATTCCGTATCGATTTTAGCACTGAATGATTTTGGTGCTACGCAAAGTCATTCTCTGGCTGCCCAATTCAGGATTCAAAAAAACAATTGAGCGCCCGCCCGAACTTCTCACGCTCTAAGCTGTTCTGAAACGGCATACACTGCTACAGGAACACGTTTGAACGCAGGTGTTCCCGATCGTTTGTCAATTCTAGCTTTGAAGATCACGTTTACTTCTGGATAAAACATGAGTCCACTGCCCGAACGAACAGCCCCAAAAATAATTTCAACGTTTTCTAGCTTACCTGCGTCGCCTTGTACGGTAACTCGTTGATGTTCCTGAAAGCCCGCGTTGATCGCATCCGATTCATTTAACAAAATGCAGTTGCGGTGCGGCATTCCGCGATAGCGATCATGGGTCTTGTAAACGACGGTGTTGTGCTGCGAATAGCTGCGTCCGGTGATCAACGTCAGCATCAGGTGGTTTGCTGCTTGTGGAATATCAAAATCGCAGGGCTGAGGCGGCGTGAGGTTGGGAAGAGGCGTGACAAACAGCTTTGCTTTACCAGATGGTGTAGGAAATTGGGGCTGATTGAAGATACGATTACCGATTGTGAATTCTTCTTGGGTTTGATCAATGATCGCCATTTGCTCGTAACCAGGAATTGTTTTGGAAATCAGTTGCCGAATATAACGAGTATCTTGAAGTTGACGCCAATTCACCGGATATTCACCATGAATGCGATCGGCTAGCTCACTCAAAAATTCTACTTCTGAGATCAAGTCGGCATCAGTTAAGTGAGTGTCACCTTCGTCATTGAGACGAACGTAATTGTTGCCTGATTCGGTGGTGGTTTTGTGGGGATTCTCAAAGCGGTTAAGGACGGGAATTACGATGGTGTTTTGGTTTGCTAACCCGTGAAAGTGTCCCAGGTTGGGCTTAGTGGCAAGGTAAATGATGGTTTCAATGTTGCCAAGGGCGCGTTTTGCCTGATTCAAATCGGGATTGGCTGCATACAAATTGCCGCCCAAACAAAGCAATGTGTCGATTTTGCCTTGCTCGGCGGCTTCAATCAAAGCGCGAGTGTCATAACCTGGTACACGGCTGAGCGATCGTCCGAGTAGCTGCTCTAGGGCTGTTTGAATTTCTTGCTTCAAGCGCTGAGTCACCACCACTCCCATCGAGCCAAAACCTTGCACGTTAGAATGACCGCGAATGGGCATGGTTCCTGCCCCTGCTTTGCCCGCGTTGCCGGTCAGAAGGGCAGTGTTGGCGATGCTGTAGACATTATCGACGCTATTATCATGTTGAGTTATGCCCATTGCCCAAGCAAATACAACTGCCTTCGATGCGGCGATCATGTCAGCGGCAGTTTCAATTTCCAGTTTTGATAACCCACAGGTTTGAGTAATCGTATCCCAACGGGTTGAGCGAGCATACTCAACTACATGCTGCCAGTCTTCGGTATAAGCTTGTAAATACTCGATTTGCAAAGCGTTTCGTTCAATCAGCGCTTTCTGAATACCGACAAATAGCGCCACATCGCTGCCGGGAATCAACTGAAGATAGAGAGAAGCAATCTCTGAACCCGTCAACAAAGAAGTCAACGGAAAAGCAGGCGAAGCGAATTTTACTAAACCGACTTCAATTACCGGATTGATTACAATTATTTTGCCACCACGCTCGCGCAGTTTAATCAACTCGTTCATCAAACGCGGATGGTTAGCCGGAGCGTTGGAACCAATCAGCACTACACAATCGGCTTGTTTCAAGTTTTCCAAACTCACCATCGACGTACCGGAGCCAAACATTTGCTTCAGCCCTACTGTGGAAGGCGAGTGGCAGAGATCTGAACAATCAGCCAGGTTATTTGACCCCAGTGCTCGCATCATCAGTTGCAGCAGATAGGCGGCCTCATTGGAAGAACGACCCGAACTATAGGAGGCGACCCGCTCTGCCGGTTTGCGAAAGGCGGCTTCAGCGATTTGGTAAATTTCTGACCAGCTAATGCGCTCATAGTGGTTGCTGCCTGCTCGTCGAATCATCGGGAAACTGAGCCGCCCTAGCCGATCGGACTCCAGAGAAGTCAACTGCTGCAATTCGGACAGGCTGCGCTGCTTAAACACTTGTTGGGTGACAGGCGGCTGAATTTCTGCCGAGATTGCCTCAACGCTTTTCATGCAGCGCTGAATTTTTTCCCCGACTTCGTTGGTGAACCCCCCTTTTTGTCCACCTGTGCCCCACGCGCAAGAAAGGCAGGCACTTTTGTGCAGCAGTGTTTTCCAGAGCTTTGGCCCTTCCGGTGACAGCGTGTGTTCTGCCCAATACTGAATCACCGACAAGCCGCCGCCCATATTGGGGGTGTTACTCCCTGCATCTTCGACCGGAGAAGGGGGCTGACCGTTGAGCGCTGTTTCTGGATTTTGTATTTCTGCATCCATGCTGCTGGCTCCTCTGCTAGCTCTTTCATCACCTTAGCGTGATTTTCTCTCCAGTGCTGCCAAGGCTCCTAGGGCGCGTCATCAATTCATAGTCAACCGTTGAGGGCATCAGCTTGATCGCGCCCGCCCTCAAAAATAGGCTAGGGGCTGTCGCTCTGCCATCATCAGGGTTCTAGCTGGAATTGATGACAGCCCCTAGGGATTTTGCGACTCTGCCAACAGTTCTGCTCTGTACTTGAGGATGAATTCTGCAATCGTCAAATCGACTGGGGTTGTCACCTTCAGGTTGGTGTCTTCACCCATCACAATTTTTACCGGCAGACCGCATTGCTCAAATAAAGCTGCATCGTCAGTGACTTCCCAGCCTAACCGCCTTCCTTCCTGATGGCAGTGGCGCAGCGTCTCGACATCAAACCCCTGTGGCGTTTGGGCGGCCCACAGGTTGCTGCGGTCGGGGGTCTGCTCGATGATTTGCGTTGCCGGATCAACAATTTTGATCGTATCTTTGACGGGAACTGCTGCAATTAAGCCTTTACAGACTTCCAGCATGGCTCCGCAGCGCTCAAATAAGTCGGGGGTTGCCAAACATCTAGCACCGTCGTGGATCAGAACGTGCTTGGCATCGGCAGGTAAACCTTGCAGCCCGCAGTAGACCGATGCTTGGCGAGTTGCGCCGCCTTGAATGAACTGCACCTTGCCCTCTAAACCCAACTCCGCGACGATTTGCTTAAAATCTTGCCAGTCGTGAGGTTGCCCAATGATGCCAATCCATTCAATCGATGCTGCTGCCTGCGCTGCCCGTAGCGTCCAAGCGATCACAGACTGACCGAGTAAGGGCAACAGCAATTTATTACGACTACTGCCCATCCGCCGGCCCGATCCAGCAGCAGGAATTAAAAGATGCACGGCTCACCTCAACTCTGAGTTGCTCGTCTTCAATTTTGACTGAAAAGGGGACAGTGTAGCGATGTTTTATGAAACGTCAGGAGTTTGCACCTACCGTAGCGGGAACTTTTTGTGCCAAGCGGTTTTCAAATCTGCCATCAGGTCAGTGTTGGAACGATGGGCTTCCCACTGTCCTGAAAAGGCTCGCCCAATCTTCCAAGTGCCCGACATTGAGTTGGCATCTTCGGAAAGCGTGCCTGCATAGTCGATGGGGGTTGGTGATGAGGTGAGATAGCGCTTTGTAAATTGGATACGACGCCCCACAACTTCGCCGCTGATTTGAGCTTCTCCTAGGTAGTTATCGTCTAGAATGCTGCCGGTGAGCACATTGCCCCCTTGCGAAAATGTGGCCTCAAATCGCGTCTGCTGATCATTCTGCCAGTAGGTGCCAAGCCATGCCCCTGTGATGTCCATAACAGTTTTTCAGTGTTGAGTTGGGATTTTATAGCTGAGTATAGGTCAGTTTTGCCTTACGCCACATTCAGCCAGCGCAGAAGCAACAGTTCGGCTGTGAAAGTGATGCCACCTAGCAGAATGCAGGCTGGTAACGTCAGCACCCATGCCAGCAAAATATTTCTCACTGTGTTGCCCTGAATGCCTGACCCATTTGCGGTCATTGTGCCTGCGACGCCAGAAGCCAGAACATGGGTCGTGCTGACAGGTAGCCCAAACTGATCGGCTGCAAAAATGGTGCTCATGGCCACGAGTTCAGCCGATGCCCCTTGAGCATAGGTGAGGTGATCTTTGCCGATCTTTTCGCCTACCGTCACCACAATTCGTTTCCAACCGACCATTGTGCCAATCCCCAGCGCGACGGCAACAGCCACCTTGACCCAAATTGGGATGAACTGAGTTAGGGTATTCAAATTTTGTCGATAGGTTTGTATTTCAGCGTTAATAGAATCCGGTATTTGATGTAAGCGCTCAAGTTTATTGAGTGAGGCTGAGATGAGGTAAATATCACTACGCAAATGTATTTTTTCTGACAGAGAAAGCGCCTCTAAAGCCGTAGTTTGAGTGAGAGTTGTAACAATCTCTTTTTGTTTTAAGCTGATTGCCGCTAAGGTATTCTCTGTTACTTCTCCAGTGGTTTTCAAAAACTGCGAAAGCTCGCATTCCGACTGTTCTACACTTAGCGTTTGGGCTGGAGAGAGTTGTATATTCGCAGCCTCTAACGCCACCATTGCTTCTGAAGCGGCGGTTAGCTGCTCGATCGCGGCTGGCGCGAGGTTGAGGTTGAGGGCATAGAGTCCGGGCAAAATTCCGACGAGAATCAGCATGATCAAGCCCATGCCTTTCTGACCATCATTGGAACCGTGGGCAAAACTGACGCCTGTGCAGGTGAGAATCAGTAAACCTCGAATCCAAATGGGCGGCGACGCTTCGCCTTCTGGCGCTTCGTAAAGCGCAGGTTGCGGTAAGAGCGTTTTGGTCAGTAAAAGCAGCAGGGCAGCCCCGACAAAACCGATCAGCGGCGAAGTCAGCAGCGACACAAACACTTCTTGCGTTTTTGCCCAATTGACACCTTCACCAAATTCAGCCCCAGAGCTAAGCAGCGAGTGAGCGACGCCAACGCCCATAATCGAGCCGATTAACGTGTGCGAACTAGAGGCAGGCAGCCCCAGATACCAAGTGCCCAGATTCCAACCCATCGCTGAGATGAGCAGGGCAAACACCATCGCAAATCCGGCTCCCGACCCGACGTTCAGCACCAGTTCGGCAGGCAATAGGGCAACGACGCTAAAAGCCACCGTTCCCGTGGAAGTGAGGACGCCAGCCAAATTCCATAAGCCCGACCAAATCACCGCCGGAACGGGTTTGAGGCTATGGGTGTAAATCACCGTGGCGACGGCATTGGCAGTGTCATGAAACCCATTGACAAACTCAAAACTGAGTGCCAAACCGACTGCCAGCAGCAGGAAGGCTCCGCTGGCAAGGGTGAGATATTCGCCGAGATATTCGCCGAGATATTCGCCGAGATATTCACTGAGATATTCGCCGAACTGTTGCATCTAACTTTCTATATTGCGTCCACATGCTCTGTTTTGGCGCTCACTTCAGCGTCCTGATGGGATGTTAAGGCAGGGTAGGGCTTTTGTAAAAAGGGCGCTTCACAACAGTAGCAGGATAGAGTTTGCCGCGAATTTCTACCTCTAGCGGTTGGCTGAGTTTGGCGAAGTCGGTGTCAACGTAGGCGAGGGCAATTGGATAACCCAACGTGGGCGATAGCGTGCCGCTGGTGATTTTACCTACCGTGATGCCGTGGTGGATAACTGGATAATCGTGTCGCGCAATGTTACGCCCTTCCAGCCGCAGCCCAACCAGACGGCGAGAGACTCCGGCTTGCTTTTGGGCTTCCAGCACTGAGCGCCCGATAAAGTCACCCACGCGGTCTAAATGCACCAGCCAACCGAGTCCGGCTTCCAGCGGAGTCGTTGTGTCGTCGATATCCTGACCATACAGTGCCATTGCGGCTTCCAGTCGGAGCGTGTCTCGTGCGCCTAGCCCGCAAGGAACCACGCCCGCCAGCACTAACGCCTGCCACAGTGCTTGCCCTACTGCTGGATCAACCATGATCTCGAAGCCATCTTCGCCCGTGTAGCCTGTTCTGGCGAGGAAAGCAGGACTGCCCAAGACGGTTCCTTCTAGATGCCCGAAGCGCGGAATTGCCGATAAGTCTTCTTTGACCAATGCCTGTAAACTCGCCACTGCCAGCGGCCCCTGAATCGCCAACAGCGCTTTTGCTGCTGAGAGATCCTGAAACTGGGTTGGGGTGGCGTCAAGGTGCGACAATAGCCAATCTTTGTCTTTGCTGAGGGTGGCTGCATTCACAATCGTCATCACCCGCTGTGCGCCAGATTCATCAGTGCCCTGATAGTAGATAATCAGGTCATCAATGATGCCGGCAGTGGGGTTGAGCAAAACTGTGTACTGGGCTTCTCCTGCCTTGAGTCGGCTCAAATCTGACGGGACAAGCACCTGAAGCTGAGCCAGCAAATTTTTGCCCTGCAAAAAAAACTTGCCCATGTGGGAGATATCAAACAGCCCTGATTGCTGCCGTACTGCCTGATGTTCTTTAGTGATGCCAACATACTGTACAGGCATTTCCCAGCCGGAAAACGGCACCATGCGGGCATTCAGGCGGGTGTGAATCGCGTAAAAAGGAGTGCGAAAAAGATCCGGTGAGGTCATGTTGGGGCACGGTTAACAGGTATCGAGCTAGGCAGGGGGATTTCCAGAGGGATTTCTACGGGCGAAAGGTTGGCTTTACCACAAAATCACTGGACTCAACCGGTTTGAATGCCAGTGCCAGCACGCTTTTCCAGGTAGCTAAATTGCTGGGCATCGTCATCACCGAGCGCATTCCAGTAGATAGCGCTTGCCATTTTTGTCCTGCCTGATGTTCATACCAGGCCCGCCAGAGTAGGAATTTTTGAATGTGTTGAGCCGCTGACATCGGGCGAGAGGTGGAAGATTTGGGTGGCAGGGGTGGGTTGCCGCGTTGTAAGGCATCTAACCCGGCAGTCTGACGCTGCACCTGAAATTCTCGCGCAACGGCATCGAAGAACTCTCGTTCGGAGGAACTTTTGGTGTGGGTAATGGAAGCGCGATGCAGGCGGTAGTAGTAATACACGCCCGGTTGATACCACACGCGGCAAACTTCACCAAGGCGCAACTGAAGGTCAATATCTTCGCCAGTGGCAAAGTAAGGACGGAAGCCACCCAACGATCGCAGCACTTCTGTCCGAATCGCGTAGGTGCATAAATGCGTTCGAGCAAAACCAGCACACAGTTCGGCGGTGATTTCTTCTGGAAAGGGGCTGTCGTCAAAACAGACAAGTTCTGATCCGCGTGGATCAATGGCTGCATAGCCGCCGCAGACTGCATCAAATTCTGGATTTTGGCTGAGCCACCGTACCTGTTGAGCAATTCGGTAAGCCGGATAAAGGTCATCTGCGTCGCACCGTACCACAAACTGCCCGCGAGCGGCTGCCAGTCCTGTATTGAGAGCATCGGCAATGCCTTTGCCTAAGTTATCGACTAAACGAATGCGAGCATCGGTCAACTTGCGGACTTCGTTCAGCGAACCATCTGTGGAACCATCGTTCACCACGATTACATCTAGGTCTGCATCCTGCTCTTTTAGGATTGAAGATAAGGCATCAAAGATGTAGCGCTCAGCATTGTAGACTGGCACAATCACACTAACAGGCAGCGTTTGTTTGGTTTGCACCACTAACCCTATTCCTTTTGCTAGCGACTAACGAGGCACTCGAATAACATTCTTGAACAGCATCGAAGACTAGGCGAAAACAGTCAAAAGAATTTGTAAAGCTAGTAAAGCACAAACTGTACTCGATCACTGTGATTTTATGCAACTCGCTTTAGAACAATTGCCGCTGTGTATTCGCCTCTTTGGGCAGATCCCACCAGCATAAATTTCACCCACACAAGATGAACCTGCTCTAAATTGATTTCTAGAAACAGCTTGACCGTGATATATGCTAGTCATAGATATATCAGTCTTAAATGCTTCACGAATGCAAGATCGCCAGAATTTTCAAAATTCCAGCGATTTGAATGGCTAAACCAAAAAAGGGAGCCGCTTCAGCAACTCCCTTTCTTCGAGTGATTTTAAGTCATCCTTAATCGATGGCAAGTCCTAAATCGATCCATTCCTGATTCAACATGACACTAGAAAAGTGGCGCTGAGCAACCGTTGCTCGTGGTCTGTGGAGCCGAAACGCATCTGACCGTTCATTCTGTCCATTTACTGATTACCCACAAACCGACTACATCTTTGACAGAATAGTATAGATGTACTATTCTTTCGGGAGCAGCGCCATAATTTGATCGACAAACTGCTGATGATCCACCACTGGCTTCGAGATATAATCGTCGGCTCCGCTCTGCTGAAGGAAATTTTCTCGGTCGCCTTCCATTGCGTGAGCCGTGACCAAAATAATCGGTAAATTCTCGGTTCGCGGATCAGATTTCAGCATTTGGGTAATTTTAATGCCGTCCACTGGCTTACCCTGGTAGATGCTATGAGAGAGCGAAACATCCATTAAGATGATGTCTGCCTCTCGTGCCTGGGCAATTTGCATCACCTCATCGACGTTTTCAGTGTGTTTGACTTCTAGTCCGCCGCGTTTCGTCAAAATTTTGGAAAACACGCGGGCGTTGATCAAATCATCTTCAACGATCAAAACCGTTTTCATAATCCCTTAACCTAGTTACCTAATCTCAGAATGGACATCGATTATGTCTTCCAGCACTTTTCAATTGAGTAATACTGTGAAATTACTGTGAAATGTATCTTAGAGTTGCCACTCGTGATATCACGCTAGAGCATACCACCCTGGATGACAACCCCTAAACCCTGGAAACCACTGCCTCAAGTATTGCAAAGGAAACGAACTCATGGCTGAACAGTTAAACATTCTTTCTTCGGGACAGGTGATTCCCACCGCCCTCCACCTCGAAGTGCAGCGCTCATATCTTGAATATGCCATGAGTGTGATTGTTGGGCGCGCTTTACCCGATGTCCGCGATGGGCTGAAACCCGTGCATCGCCGCATTTTGTATGCCATGCATGAGCTAGGGTTAACCCCCGATCGCCCCTATCGCAAATGTGCCCGCGTGGTGGGAGACGTGTTGGGTAAATACCATCCGCACGGTGATCAGGCAGTCTACGATGCGCTGGTGCGAATGGTGCAAGACTTTTCCAGCCGCTATCCCCTGCTGCAAGGGCACGGCAACTTCGGCTCGGTAGATGACGACCCGCCGGCTGCCATGCGCTACACCGAAACCCGCTTGGCTCCAGTTGGCAATGAGGCGCTGCTCTCGGAAATTGGCGAAGCGACGGTAGACTTTATCGGCAACTTTGACAATTCGCAGCAAGAACCCGTTGTGTTGCCGGCCCAACTGCCGTTTTTGTTGCTGAATGGCTGTTCTGGCATTGCCGTTGGTATGGCCACCAACATTCCGCCCCATAATTTAGGCGAAATCATCGACGGGTTGATTGCCCTGATCGATCGACCCGATTTACCCGATAGTGAGCTATTCAAGCTGATTCCGGCTCCCGACTTTCCCACGGGCGGCGAAATTATTAGCACCAGCGGCATTCAGGATGCCTACACTACGGGGCGCGGCAGCATCACAGTGCGGGGCGTGTCTAACCTGGAAGAAGTGAACATCGGGCGGGGGCGGCATCGGCGCACGGCTTGGGTGATTACGGAACTGCCGTTTCAGGTGAACAAAGCCGCTTGGATCGAAAAAATTGCTGAACTGGTGAACCAAGGACGCATTGAGGGAATTGCAGATATTCGGGACGAAAGCGATCGGGACGGAATGCGCGTGGTGATTGAACTACGCCGGGAAGCCCAACCCGATCTGATCCTCGACAAGCTCTACAAGCTCACGCCGCTGCAAATCAACTTTGGCGTAATTTTGCTTGCCCTCGCTGACGGTCAGCCTCGCCAAATGCCGCTGCGGGAATTGTTACAGCACTTCCTTACCTTCCGCGAAGAAACGCTGACCCGCCAATATAGCCACGAATTGGGCAAGTCGGAAGCGCGGGCCCATGTGCTAGAAGGCTTACTGTCTGCTTTAGACCAACTGGATGCCATCATTGACATTCTGCGTCGATCGCCGGATGGCGGTACTGCAAAAGCCCGGATGCAGGAGCGGTTTGGGTTTAGCGAGCGCCAATCTAGTGCAATCTTATCCATGCCGCTCAGCCGCCTGACTGGGTTAGAACGCCAGAAACTACAGGATGAATACGACGAGCTAACGACTCGCATGGCAGAACTGCAACGGCTGTTAGACAACCGGAAGGAATTGCTGAAAGCCCTGAAAAAAGACCTGCGTGCGCTGAAGAAAAAATTTGCCGACCCGCGCCGCACCCATGTGTTAACTCAGGAAGAACGGGCCGAAGAATCCGCCAAAATTGCCGAAATTGTGGCGGAGGAAGAAGCTGCCGAGCAGGAAGTTATCCTGGAGTTGACCCACAAAGGCTATGTGCGCCGCTATTCTCCTAAGGCGTTTCAGCGACGACAAGAGCGGGCTGAGCAAGAGACTAGCGTTGAAAACGGAGATTTTGTGATTCAGGTAGAAGAAGCCACTACGCAGCAAGAGCTATTGGTGCTGACTCGCAGTGGCAAAGCCTTCACCGTCAATATCGCCGATATTCCCGTCACAGTGCGGCAGTCGAAAGGAACGCCATTGGTGGGACTGCTGCCCGCCTCGCTTCAAGGCGCTCCAGAGGCAATCGCGGCGCAATTTGTCATTTCTGATGAGGTTGCCGATTTGGATCTGATTATGCTGACCACCCAGGGGCGGATCAAACGCCTGCCGCTAAGCGAGTTTCAAAACATCAGTGGACGAGGACTCACGGCTCTGAAACTCAAAGACGGCGATGAGTTGCAGTTTGCCACCCTGGCTGCCCCCGACGAACACCTGATGCTCGCCACCTCCACCGGACGGGTGTTGCGGTTGGTGATTACCGATCAGGAAGTGCCAATAATGAGCCGTACTGCTCAAGGTCAACAGGCAGTCCGATTGGGCAAGCAAGAAAAACTGGTCAGTTGCGTGGTGCTCAACACAGATGATGAGTTGCTGCTGATTACGGCACAGGGCTACGTGAAGCGGCTACGGCTCCAGTCGATTCGCCTAACCCATCGAGGCGAACTCGGCACTTACGCAATTCAGTTTGCCACTAAAGCTGATGTATTGATTGGCGCTGCGCCTGCCCTCCCCGGCTCGGAAGTCACCGTGCTGACCGATGGGGATCAGTTGCTCCACGTTGATGTAGATAGTGTTGAGATGGGGGGCAAAGACGGAACTGGGCATCGAGTCGTTAAGCTCGCCAGAAAGGAAAAGATTGTCGAAATTTGCAGCCTAGAAGTGCGGGAAGAAGTATAAAAAAGCTAGTTTTTCAGCCCAGACTGGTGAAGCTCCCACAAGAACGGGAACTCTAAGCACTACAACAAGTTGTTACTTGAACCACCTCTGCCTCTTGCTTTTGCAGGAGGTTTTTTTGTGGCAATTCAGACTTTGAACCCACCGAATTGCCTCACCGGGGGAATTTATGACGTTTAATTCAATTGCCTGCCCTGGGAGAATCACGTAAGTAAAAACAATAACAAGGTGCTGAATTTAACCTAATTAATTCAGTGATATGGTAAGAAAAATCGAATCAAAACTTTCTGAGAAGCTGAACTTCTAAAAATAAGGCTAGGCTCACAAAAACATTATAAAATTAAGTTAAATCTAGAAAAACTTGATTTTACCAAGAAAATGAGCTTAGATGAGATTGATTCTAAAGTGATTCAGCATTTGATGGCTCAAGGCCGGATCACCTGGTCAGAACTGGCAAGCTTGCTAGAACTGTCGGCTCCGGCAGCGGCTGATCGAGTTCGGCGGTTGGAAGAACGCAACGTGATTCAAGGCTACGCGGCTCAAATCAATCCAGAAGCAGTCGGCTGCGCACTCACAGCATTTATTGCAGTCAGCTTGGGACAGGCTGAGCATCGGGCGGCTTTTCTGCAAAAAGTGGGTGAGTTACCTGAAATTCAGGAGTGTCATCATGTCACAGGCGAAGACGACTACTGGCTGAAAGTCCGCTGCCGCCACACCAAAGACCTAGAGCGGTTGGTCAGCGAAGAACTCAAAGGGCTAGCAGGCGTGCTCAAAACCCGCACCACCATCGTTCTATCCACTGCCAAAGAAACTACCGCTCTGCCGCTCCACCGCGCCTAAGCCGGATCTCCCCCATCTCCCCCATCTCCCTATGGAACCCTCCTACCTCCTCCGCGGGCTCCTGATCGGCTTCTCAATCGCTGTTCCGGTCGGGCCGATCGGCATTCTGAGCATTCGACGATCGCTGAACGAAGGCTGGCTAGTCGGCTTACTGACTGGACTCGGTGCGGCCACTGCCGATGCGATCTATGGCTGCATTGCTGGATATGGGCTGACGGTCGTGTCCACGTTTTTGGTGAATCAAGCTTTGGGGCTGCGGCTAATCGGCGGCTTGTTTTTGTGCTACCTCGGCGTCAAAACGGTGATGGCAGAACCCCCAACAAAACCTGCAACATCAGCCGCGAGCAGTCAAAAATCAGGCTTACTCAGCGCTTACTTTTCAACCGTGTTTTTAACGTTGACGAATCCGATGACGATTCTGGCATTTACAGCAGTGTTTGCCGGATTGGGGTTAGCCACGAGTAACAGGAATTTTGCTGACGCGACGGCTCTCGTGATCGGCGTCTTTATTGGCTCAGCGCTGTGGTGGGTGATGTTGAGCAGCAGCGTCAGTTTGTTGCGGTCTCGGTTTAAGCTGCACCATCTTAAATGGTTCAACAGAATTTCCGGTCTGATCTTGCTAGTCTTTGGCATAATTGCCCTCAGTCCAGTGCAGTGAGTCCAGTGTGATGGCTGGATCGGCTGTGCCCCCCTAGACCGAGGCATTTGTGCGATTGAACATGGCAATTAGAGCAATTGTTAAAGCAACTGTTAAAGCAACTGTTGGAACAACTGTTAGAGCAACGGTGGCTTCTCTGCTGATGCCAATCTGGAACCTAACCCAGCGTCCACCACAGCTTTTGCGACGCTTGAGTTTGCAACGCTTGGGGGTGGGTTTAGGGCTATGTGCCTTGCTGGTTTTCGTTGTGCTGACAGCGCCAACCCTAGCCGCGAGTTCTGCTAGCCCAACTGCTAGCACGACTGGTAGCCCGACTGCACCAACAGGATCGCTGGAAGAGTTGCAGCAGCAGCAGCGCAAAATTGACGCCGAACGCTCGAATATTGACCAAGAGCAAGAGCAGATTCAGCATCTCGAAAAATCGGCTCAGCAAGAATTGGGCACGTTGCAGCGCGACATCAAAGCCACTAGCGCCGAAATTAGCCAAAACGAAAAGCAGCTTCAACAATCTACTCAACGCCTCAAACGACTCGAACAAGAGCTATCCCAAGCCGAGAAAGTCTACAACACCCAACAGACAGCAACGGTGGCTCGGCTGCGGTTTTTACAGCGGCAGCGCGGCAGCTATGGTTGGGCGGTGCTGTTGCAAAGTAAAAATCTCAACGATTTTCTTGATCGGCGGTATCAATTGCGGCAGGTTTATCTCGCCGACCGAGAAATTTTGGTGAAGCTTAAAGCCAACGCAGATGCGATCGGTCAAAAGCGCGATGCGGTGGAAAGTCAGAAAAACGAAATTGCCCTCCTGACGCAGCAACTTCTAGCGCAGAAGTTAGATTACCAGCAGGAAGCCAAAGCCCAAAAGGACTTAATCAACCGGCTCCGGCTCGATCGCAAAGCCCTCGAAGCGGCAGAAGGTCAGTTGGCTAGAGATTCCGACAATATCGCGATTTTAATCCAGCAGCGGTTGGGGGTGAGCGATCCGGGCGTGGCGTGGCGAGTCGGAAAAGGGCTACTCAGCTACCCCAGTGATGGTGTCTTGACGAGCGGTTTCGGCTATCGGATGCACCCGATTCTGGGCTATGCTCGCTTCCACGGTGGGCTAGATTTTGGGGCAGACTACGGTGCGCCGATTCGAGCCGCTAGCCGAGGTAAGGTGCTGTTTGTCGGATGGTATGGCGGCTATGGGCAAACGGTCGTTCTCGATCATGGCAACAATGTGACGACGCTTTACGGTCATGCGGACAAATTGTATGTCTCGGAAGGACAGATCATTCAGCGCGGCGAAACGATCGCAGCAGTTGGTTCCACCGGACTTTCTACTGGGCCTCACCTCCACTTTGAAGTGCGCTTGGGTGGCGAACCTGTAGACCCGATGGAATATCTGTAAGCGGAGAGATGGGGTTGAATATCGGTAGTACAAGCTAACTAACCCAACCGCTATCAGTGGTATGGTTGAGGGAAGCAATCGGGAACCGATGCCCTCTCAAATGCCGTGAATTGGCGAACCCCCATGATCAAAATCCTCCACCTTTCTGACATTCATTTAGGCAGCGGCTTTTCCCATGGTCGCCTTAATCCTGAAACCGGACTGAACACGCGCCTAGAGGATTTTATTCATACCCTAGGACGCTGCATCGATCGGGCGATTGAGGAGGCGGTCGATTTGGTGCTGTTTGGCGGCGATGCCTTTCCTGATGCAACGCCTTTGCCAATTGTGCAGGAAGCCTTTGCCGCTCAGTTTCGCCGCCTCGTCGATGCCCAAATTCCTACTGTGCTGCTGGTGGGCAATCACGATCAGCATTCGCAGGGGGCGGGCGGCGCGAGTCTCTGCATCTATCGAACCTTGGGCGTGCCGGGGTTTGTGGTGGGCGATCGGCTGGAAACACACCGGATTCAGACCCGCAGTGGCGAAATTCAAATCATTACGCTGCCGTGGTTGACCCGCTCGGCGCTGCTGACTCGCCCCCAAACCGAAGGACTGTCGTTGACCGAAGTGAATCAGATGTTGATCGATCGGCTGCGGGTGGTTCTGGAGGGAGAAATTCGCCGCCTCGATCCAAACCTGCCGACGGTTTTGCTAGGGCATTTGATGGCAGACACCGCCCAGTTTGGAGCCGAACGTTTTTGGCAGTGGGCAAAGGGTTTACGGTGCCGCTGTCGTTGCTGACTCGCTCGTGCTTCGACTATGTGGCGTTGGGGCATGTGCATCGTCACCAAATTTTGTCGGAGCAGCCGTTGGTGGTGTATCCGGGCAGCATCGAGCGGGTAGACTTCAGCGAAGAACACGAAGAAAAGGGATTTGTGCTGGTCGAAGTTGAACCGGGACAGGCCAAGCTAGAATTTTGTGCCTTACCCGTGCGGGCTTTTCGGACGATTCGCGTTAATGTTGCGGATGCCAAAGATCCGCAGTCTGTTTTAATGACAGCGATTGCCGCCGCCGCCATTCAAGATGCAGTCGTGCGGCTCATTTATCAGGTCAGATCAGAGCAACTCGATCAAATCGACAGTCCTTTATTGCACCAAGCCCTCGAATCGGCGCATAGCTACACGATTCAGGTTGAGTTGGTCAGCCAGTTAGCGCGGCCTCGCCTGCCCGAACTGGGAACTGGACGCAGTGTTGATCCCATTGAAGCACTCAAAACCTATCTGGAGTATCAGCCTCAGCTTGCCGATATTTCAGCCGAACTGATGGAAGCAGCTTTGGCACTTTTGGCAGGCGACCCCACCGAATGGAGCAGTTCAGCGCTGGCGGCTCCCTCCCTAGACTTTGAACGTGATATGGCGACCACCTCAGCCCCAGACGAAATCGCTCAGTTGCGGTTGCTGTAGGCGTTGCGGCGCTGCGGGATCTGAGGAGAACTGCTTGGCAAAAACAAGACTGACCCGATTGCGGCAGTAGCGGTTAGCGGTGCAGATATGCCCATTTCTGAAACGGTGAGAGTGCAACTGCCCAAAAATCAGCCTCCTAACCGACCCCAAAACTTCCGAATTTTACATTCTAATTTGCAGCCTAAATTGGCATTCAAACCAAAGGTCGCCGCTTTCGCTGGGCCTTGTCTACTCTAGCGATCTCGATCTAAAAATCAGGTGAAATATGTATGAAGTTTTCATGAAGCTGAAATTGGCATAAAACGAGCTAAAGCCTTACAGGATATTGGTTACATTGAGTTTGAGGATTATGAAGTTTACGTGAAGTTAGAGCAGTTTTTAGACTGTCCCTGATCCCCAACCTAAAAACTTCATGCTAGGCTGTTGCAGTTCCTTAGCCCGGAGTGAACACGTAACGAGTACGAGTTAGCGCATCATCAAGAGTCCGGTTTATGTCGCTCTGATGAAGTTGCCCTATCTCCATAGGTTTTGAGTCTGAACGTGCGGTTCGGGTTCGGTTATCCTTTCGCGCTTGTCGTGATTGCGATCTACGCCAAAAACCTATTTCCAGGTACTATTCACGATGGATGTATGAATCAAAAACTCCTAAGCGGCTTTGCCGTAACCCTGCTGATTTCTACGCTTGGACTTGCGCCCTCTGGTTACGCAGACTCATCTGGTCACGCAAGCCCATCTGAATCGGCCGACGAAACTTCAGAGGTTCCCATAGCAGCACCTCGTCAAGGTGTTTCTGCGACTCAGGTGTCGACCTCTGCTCTGAACCCTCCAGTTGGGGGTCAGTCAGGGGAGCCGTCAACAAGCCATGATTTGGCTCCTACCGTTGAGCGCTCAACTCCCTTGACTCCAATCTCCGAAGAAAAAGTTCCCACTCCAGCAGGTTCTTCTGCTCTAGAGGCTGCTCCAACTCCCCCAGACCTCGCTTCCCCTCAGCCCATCGGAAACCCATCCGTGGAGGTTGTCAAAGTTGGAGAATACCAAACCCACGAAGCATCAAGGCAAACTGCATCGAGCGCAGAAGTTACGGTTGCCACCATTCACCCCCACCACCTCCGAGGACGACAAGCCGCAACGCTCTATGTCCGTAATATTCCGGTTCTCACCTTCTTAGGTGAAGCAGCCCCAGCCCAAAGCAGTCGTGCAGCCGTCGGTGAAGATGGCGCAGAAGTGAAAGTGGCAAGCGTTCAGTCGGTTGGTGCTGAATCTGCTGATTCACCTGCCGCTGCCCCCACTCCAGCCGATTCGACAAGAGCCAATTCGACAAGTAAGCCCGCCCAGACTCATCAGCTTGCTGCCAATGAAGTGGCTTCGATCAACCCAAGCCCGACCGGAGGGCAAGATGCTAACCATCCGGTTTGGCGAGCAACGGCAGCCGCAGCCCGCTTGAATCAGCTTTTCCGCGATAATGTCAGCGCCAGCGATATCAAAATCGGTTGGGACAATGATCGGCAAAAGTATGTGATTCGAGCCAACGATACTGAGATTGTTGCCGTCGATGACAACACAGTTTTGCCAGACACGATTGCGAACGCATCCAATGACATGCTGCAAGCCACGAATCGAATTCGTCGGCAAATGGGCAATGCCTCGCCGTTATCCAACATTGAAGGCGATCCAAACTCAGTTGGACGGATTAGCCTCGGCCCGATTCAACTCACCGTGTCTGGGTTGGCCTCTTGGTATGGGCCGGGATTTGATGGCAACTATAGCGCCAGCGGCGAAGTGTTTAATCAGAATGCGATGACTGCTGCTCATCCCTCACTGCCGTTTGGCACTCAAGTTCGAGTCACCAATTTGGATAACGGTCAGTCGGTGGTGGTGCGGATCAACGATCGGGGCCCCTATGCTCACGGTCGAGTGATTGACCTCTCGGCAGGAGCCGCCCGCATTATCGGATTGGTTAGCTCCGGCGTAGCTCCGGTCAGTCTCGAAGTGTTGGGTGCTGCTCAGACGGGCGCTAACTGAACCCGCATGTGATTTCACGCTGGTGATTTCACTCTCACGGCTAAGAACAACTGGGGGCACCATGCCCCCTTTTTTTGATGCGAGAACCTTTGCTCGGATCACGGAGAAAATAAAAGCGAGCAGATCGCTAAAGTTTGACGGCTACCACCCGCAACCGTCGATAGTCTGCCATCCAAGCGTCCTCTTGGTAAAGGATGGGGCGAAGTTGGGTTTCCACCAAACCGATCACTTGATCTTGTTGCTCTGGAGTAAGCTGCCCTAACTGCGAATTGGCGAACATTTGCAGCCAGTTTGCTAATCCAGCTTCGCCTGCTTCCAGACGAGTCGAGCGATCGAACAGCCACGCACCAGTGACTTCAAACCCTTGTCGCTCCAGGCGAGTAGTGTAGTCGCTAATACTGGGGAAGTACCAAGGATGACGGAAAGTGGTAGGAATAGACAGATCAATCAATGCTTGATTCAGCGCAGCAATGATGGTTTGCACGTTTCCTTTGCCGCCTAACTCTGCCACAAACCGCCCTCCCGGTTTCAAGGCTTGATGAATGTTAGAAATCACCACATCTGGCTCTAAAATCCAGTGCAGCGCTGCGTTAGAAAAAACGGCATCCAAGGATGGCTCAACTCGAAACTGACGAGCATCAGCAACGATAAAGGAGAGGTGGGGATAACTTGCTTTTGCTTGTGCAATCATTTCTGGTGATCGATCCAGTCCCAGAACCTCAGCTTTAGTCGCTGCAAGCTGGGACGTTAGCTGCCCGGTGCCGCAACCCAAATCGAGAATTTGCTCATGCGCCTGTGGATTCAGCAATTGCACCAAATCCTGACCATACTGCCAGACAAAGGCATGATTGCATTCATAAGCCAGTGGATTCCACAGATCTTTTGCGATGGAGGCAGCCATGATTCACCCTAGTTAATGCGATTGATTCTTACGGTAGAACGGGCAATTGGAAATGTCTAATATATTTTTGAGCAGACACTAAGACTTTGAAAGTATGAATCATTTTCCCTAATAGGTTTTCATCAGCCATCACAAGCAATGCCGAAAGACTGACCTAGCAACAGTCCTGGGTTTGAGTCCCGCAGCAATGGAGCAGAAGACCCGCATAAATGCATAGGATAATTCAGCACAACTGCCGAAATTTCAGGTGATTTTTCGGTCTCTATTGGGCTCAACGATCCAGAGCCTTAAACTAGAAAGGCCGTGGATTTCCAAGAAGGATGAATAAGTCTGGTAGCGAGCCTCTCAAAACGAATCCCTTCACAACCGTCAGAGACCCCAAAACTGGCATCTGGTTAGTTTGTTTGCCCGATGGGACAGTCAAGAATAGGAACAACGCAACGCCCGAAGTAGACTGCGCCTGCATGAGCGACAGTGCCACCTAGAGATCTAGGATCAGCCAATAAGAGATAATCAAATCATCGGATTTAGACCAGACGCCACAAGCTAGCACAATCACTAGGATCTATCATAGGACTTACGCAGAAGCCATTTTGAGGGATGGATTCTTGAGTTGCTGACACAGGTAATCCTCGAGTAAACCGTGCTTGAGTTGATAAATCGTTTGCCCTGCTTGTTTGGCAAGAGCATTGAGCCTAACCCAAACCAGAAAAGCACAACCAATATGATTGCGTTGAATCCGTGCCTTGCGGCATTGGCACGCTTCTAAACCAGTGACCTGTTTTCCTTCCCGGTGCAATTGCTCAATCTTCCAACGGAAGCCACACGCCTGTTGTGTTGCCTCGGTCGAATCTTGAGTCAAATCGTTGGTAACAACGAAGTCCGTGCGGTGAGTGGACACCACAACCCGGAAACATTGCACTTTGTGGTCTTTGGGAAAGCCTTTAATCTTGAGCAACTTACCCTGCTTGAGTTCGGTGGAATTCCAATTGAGCGTATCGACTCGTTGGTAGGGGTTTTGTCCTCCAGAATCATCCACCTGGCGATTGTCCTTAATGGGACAGTAGTACACCTTCTCCAACGACTCAATGAACAGCATCAAGTCTTTGGTCGCATACCAGGTGTCCATCAGCACTGCTTGAAACGGCAATTGCTTGTGGTAGAGCGTATGACTCAGCATCTCTTGGACATGGTCTAGCTTGCTCTTGCCGTCTCCATCGGGGTCATAGATGCGATAGTCAATCAACCAGAACTGATCACGTTGTGGATTAACATAAACGCAGGTAACAACTCCAATCCCTTTAATCACGCCATGAGCGTTACCACTGTATTGTCGTCGCACTAACTCAATCGCGAACGAGTGTTGCTTATCCAGTACCGTGTCATCAAACACCACATACCCTTTGTTTGTTGCAATCACTTGGCTGGCAACGTTTTCCCACACCAATCGAGGGGTAATCTTCTCTCCCGCCAGATACCGATTGATTTGGTCATGAGAAAATCGCTCACTGTGATCAGCAAAGTTGGTCAGGGTATAGTTGATTTGGCTAACCAGCAGATATTGGCAATAGTCCAACCGAGTTACGGGGTCT
>JAAUQT010000245.1 GCA_012033495.1 Cyanobacteria bacterium RM1_2_2
TGCGCTCAGCACTCAGAAACCCAGTGGGTTGAGCGCAGCCGAAACCCAATCCCAATGTTGGGTATTCTGTTGCCGGTTTAATCGTTGGTGGCTTCCTAGTGTTTCTTCAAACCGATCTTCCTACTTTTGCTCTCCTCTCTGCCTTCCCCTCAATTACGATGATTATTGCTGTGGCGCACTAACGCACCCGCCCATTGCAGCTTTTCTCGAAGAGTTTGGTAATAGGAATATGTTTCACTCAGCAAAATGAACTCAGCCGGACGTTCTGCCATACGAATATCCACTCGTTGCCCTGGCCAAATTGCGGTGGCTAGAACTCCATCCATCCAGAGCTTGGTGTTTAGCTCCCGATCGGCTAAGGGCCAAACACTGACGACTGAACCTGCTGGAATCACGACTGAGCGACTTGAAAGGCTGATGGGGCAGATGGGCGTAATCACAATCGCATCCATGCCGGGATGAACGATCGAGCCTCCGGCCGCCATTGTGTAGCAGGTTGAACCGGTTGGGGTGGCCACGAGCAGCCCATCGCCTTGGTATTGGTCAATTACCTCACCGTCGATTTCCATTTCCAGAAAGGAGGTAATCATGCGATCGGCAGAGGCAGGCTTGATGCACATTTCATTGAGGGCGAAGTAGGTGTCGCTCATTGGCTCTAGGTTGGTGCGGTTGCCCTCGAAAGTCATCGCCCGTAGCATCATTCGCCGCTGCACCGCAAACCGATCGGTTAAGAGCCGCTCCCATACTTGCTCGGAATCTTGCAAAACTTCGGCGGATTCCGTTAGAAAACCCAAATGTCCGCCAACATTAACCGCCAAAATGCGGATACCGTCTGGGGCAAGGTGGCGAGCCGCTGCTAGGGTTGTGCCATCGCCACCCAGCACAATAGCCAGATCAATCGGCTGCTGCACAGAAGCTAAAAAAACGGGGTATGGGTTGTCTTTTGGGCCGCTGGGGCCAACTAAGACTCGGCATCCTCGCCTTTCAAGCTGACTAGCGCATTCGTCGGCGCGTTTGTGGCTGTAGGCATCGCCTGCCTTGTAGCTAATAATGACCTGATTTAGTTCCACCCGTAAGCCGCCATGATTGCATCTACCATTTCAGCAGATTGAACTGCTCCATATCTACCGTATCGCGGTTGCGGTAAATTGAAAGCACAATGGCTAATCCGACCGCTGCCTCTGCGGCGGCAATGGTGATCACAAAAACGGCAAACACCTGTCCCCGGATTTCTACTGGGTCGAGAAAGTTGGAAAATGCCATCAGGTTGAGATTCACCGAATTCAGCAAAAGCTCGATCGACATCAGCACCCGAATCGCGTTGCGGCTTGTCACCAAGCCATAGATCCCAATACAAAACAGGGCAGCAGCAAGCAGAAGGAAATATTGCAGTTGCATCATAGGAATAGTAAGGGGGCAGGTTTCGCCCATAGCTCTCGACGATTAAAAAACAGGCTGCGATTAATCTTTTTGCTGCTCGAAAGCAACTCACGCGGGCGTTCAGGCAGTGTCAAAACCGTGGGTTGCTCTGGTCTTCTGTCTTGCGCCATCAGTTCATCGGGCAGGAAGTCGCGCCGCGCCAACACAATTGCCCCAATCATGGCCATCAGCAGCAGCACGGAGGCTAGCTCAAAAGGCAGCAGGTAGTCTGTGAAGAAGTGCTTACCAATTTCCACAATGGCTGCATCTCCGATCGGAGGCAGGCTTGAGATTGTCCAAGGCGTCGCCAACACCATTGTTGAGAGCAAGGCAAATAGCCCAAAACATACGCCAGCCGTTGCGACTTGACCAATCCAGGCGTTTTTAATGGGCACAAAATCTTCGCGTTTGTTGACCAACATAATCCCAAACAGGATGATTACCGTAACGGCTCCGACATAAATCAGGATTTGGGCGGCAGCAACAAACCCAGCATTCAGCAGAATGTATAGCCCTGAAATGCTGACAAACACCAAGCCCAGCAAAAACGCTGAGTAGACGATATTGGATAACAGAACCACACCCAGCGCTGCGCCGATCATCATGGCTGACAGGACTAGAAACGAAACGATTTGAACCCCATCCGCTAAATTCACGTTCTCAAACTCCCTATTGCGTGACCAGATTTTTTATCTTTCAGCCTACTTTTCGGCGCTCTGCATTTCTTCCAGCAGTTCTTCGGGTAGTTTACCAGCCCGACGAGCGTTGGCGGGCAGATCGTGACCACTCAAAACGCCCTTCGGCAAATAGGCGAACTCACGGATCGGAGTCACAATCGGGTCAGAGTGGGTGACACTGTAGGGCAAGCGTCCGAGGGCAACGTTGTCATAGTTGAGTTCGTGTCGATCGTAGGTGGCTAGCTCATACTCTTCAGTCATCGACAAACAGTTGGTCGGGCAATATTCAACGCAGTTCCCGCAGAAAATGCAAACCCCGAAGTCAATGCTGTAGTGGTTCAGTTTTTTCTTTTTCGTTTCCTTATTGAATTCCCAATCCACGACAGGGAGGTTGATCGGGCAAACCCGGACACACACTTCGCAGGAAATGCATTTGTCAAACTCAAAGTGAATCCGGCCGCGAAAGCGCTCTGAAGGAATCAGCTTTTCATAGGGATATTGGACAGTAATAGGGCGGCGCTGCATGTGGTCAAACGTCACAGATAGACCTTGACCGATGTATTTTGCAGCTTGCACCGCTTCTTTGGTGTAGTCACCAACTTGCTTCAGAAATTTCAGCATAGTGTCTCTCTCAATCGGCTATAAGAAGAGGTCATTCTAGATAGGTGGCGCATCGTCCTAGCCGCCAAAGGCCACTGGAAAGGCGAGCTTGAGTCCGGCAGTGAGTAGCAGATTAACCAGTGCAATCGGCAACAAGAACTTCCACCCTAAATCTAACAATTGATCAATCCGAACGCGGGGCACAGTCCAACGTAGCAAGATGGCCAAAAACAGCAGCAAGTAGGCTTTGAATAGCGTCATGACAATGCCCAAACTGCCTGTAATCACCTGCAACCAGGCTGTAGTCTCACTGACATTCAGCACACTCGCCAACCAACTCACTGAAACGGGAGATTCCCAGCCACCCAAATACAAAACTGCGAATAAAAGGGCAGACAGCACCAAGTTGGCGTAGGAACCGGCATAAAACAGCATGAATTTAACGGCGCTGTATTCAGTTTGGTAGCCCGCAACCAGCTCTTCTTCTGCTTCCGGCAGGTCAAACGGCATCCGCTCACATTCTGCTAAAGCCGCGATCCAGAAAATGATGAAACCCACGGGCTGTCGCCAAACGTTCCAGCTTAGGATGCCATAGCCAGACTGTTGTTGCACAATATCAATTGTGCTGAGGGAATTGGACATCATCACCACCGCCAGCACCGCCAACGCCAACGGAATTTCGTAGCTGATCGATTGCGCCGCAGCCCGCAGCCCGCCGAGCAGTGAGTATTTGTTATTCGAGGCGTAGCCTGCCATCAGCAACCCGATGGGCGCGATGCTGGAAAGGGAAATCCAGAGAAAGATGCCGATGTTAAGGTCGGTAATGACCAGATTTTGTCCAAACGGAACAATCAGAAACGAAAGAAAAACCGGAATAAATACCAACAGCGGTGCTAGGGAGAACAGCAGCGGATCGGTTTTGGCGGGAATAATGTCTTCCTTAAACAGAAGCTTGGCCACATCTGCAACTGGAACAAGCATCCCAAACGGCCCCATATATTCCGGGCCAATTCGCTGTTGGGCAGCAGCAGATACTTTTCGTTCTAACCAGGTTGAAACCAGGGCAAGCACTGTAACGGCGGCAACAATAATCAGCATGGGTAGCGGCAACCAAACGGCTTTTGCTACGCCGGGGGTGAGTCCAAACCCTCTAAGAAGGTCAATAAAGCTGGCTTGTAGATCAATTCCTGCGCTCATGTTTCCTGCTGAACTGGGTGAACCATGCGGCTGGCGTACTGAGTTCTGATGAAGTTTTTTCGCTAGCCTCCAGCAATAGTATATCGTTGCGTGGTTTTTCCTATCGTCTACCCGACAACAAGAAGATCTGCTGAGTCTGATTAGGGCAGCTTAAGAATTTGCAAGGAGTTGGAGTGAGGATGCCGCTTTGCCGCTTTTGGCTGGTCGGGTATTGAGGGAGAGCGATGGGTAGGATTCAAAAATACTGGGATGGGGAATGGGGGTGAAAAAAATTAGGCGGGTGTGTCACTTTCAGAACTTCCCAGTATGATGATGAGCGATTCATTCGCTCTGGCGAGATTCAAACTCAGGCAACATCTTGAAGGTTTGAGGCTGTTCGCCTGTTGGCGTTTCAAGAACTAAGGCGCGTCATTCATTCAGGGTCAACCGTTGACGGTATCCGCCGGATCGCGTCCGTTCCCCTCAACCGGCTAGGGGCTGTCGTGCCATCGTCAGGGTTCTAGCTGGAATGGATCACAGCCCTAGCTTTGAGCAGATTTGAGCACATCACGATTCGAGAACAATGCAGATTCCGTCTTTTCCTGAATGTAATCATGTCCTTGTCCAATCGCTCCATCATCACAGCGATCGAGAGTTGCTGACGTTGTTTCAGCGTCACCCAGAAAGCGGCAAATATTTTATGGCAATTTTCTGCCGCTATAGCCCGATTGTTTATTCGCTGATTCGGCATTCTGTACGCTCGCCGGCCCAAGCGAACTATCTGTTTGCGGTGACATGGCGGCATCTTTACTATGAGTTGGGCGGGTTGGATCTTCACGAAAAGATGGCGCAGCATGAAAACTTTTCGCTGCAAAGCTGGCTGATTCAAGTGACGGCTTTGTGTATCAATCGGGTGATGCTGCCTGCGGTGGAAGACATTCATTATTCGCTGCAATCAGCCTCACCGCCGCTGTGGTGTTTTGTGGAGCAAGCCCTCGATCGGCTCATGCCACGACAGCGGTTTATGGTGCTGATGGCGCAGACGTTTCACTGGAGCGAGCCACGAATTTCGGCTTATTTGCAGGCAGAAGGAGAGGTGATTTCTGTCGCGGAAATTCGGCAAGAGCTAGAAGAAAGCTATCAGCAGCTAGAACTGGTGATTCCAGAAGATGTCAGCGCGATTTATCTCAACCGCTCGTTGCGCGACTCGTTCAACGGCGGCCCGTTCAGCAGCGACTCGTTCAGCAGTGATAAAGAGGAACTAGAAAGCATTTTCCGACTCGATCCCAGAGAGCCAATTTTTGATTGAGCTTGACTAAGATTTCTGAGAAAAGAATTACTGAGAAAAGGCGTCTCCTTGGGTTGGGGCAGGTTGCGCTCAAGGCTTTGCCGCAAATCAAATTATTCATCGCTAAACTTGCCCTTACAGCATTGAAGCAAACTTCGCCCAAAGCTGCGCCGCAAACGGATTGCAAACGGATTTTCCATCGTCCTACCTGCTCCTATGCTTGATTTAACGGGCGGTCGCTGAGGATGTGGTCAATCAACTCTGTGACACCTGCACCACGAGCCGCTGATGTCACCCAGTTGGCTTGCTGCTTGACACTCGGCAGCGCATTGGCGACCGCAACCGCATAGCCACAGAGTTCTAGAAAGTGCAGATCGTTTTCGGCATCTCCCACCCCAATCGTTTGGTCAAGCGGCACCCCGACTTCTGCTGCTACGGCTCTTAGCCCAAAAGCTTTATCGATGCCGCGCGGCAGCAACATGACGGCGCGTTTATTCATAATCACTTGCAGGTCAAGCCCCATTGCTTGGATGAGTTCAGTTGCAGCTTGGTCGTAGGGTTGCCAGGTGGCCACAATGATCCGCCCCATCGAAACAAGCCTGCCGGCCTCCATAAATTTGGCAAACTCTCCAGATGCTTGAGCCATTTCTTCGCCGCTTCCAACTCGTTCGCGCAAGGCCTCAACAAACTCAGCCGGAGGGGGATCGCTCAGCAGTTTAACGTCTTGCCGCTCTGGATGGTAGAGGACTGCGCCATTTTCAGCAACGACCCAATCGAATAGGCTGGGCTGCTCAAAAATGCTGAGCCAATCGTCTAACTCTCGTCCTGTAATCAAAATCAGCTTGCGTCCGGTGTTGCGCCAACGCTGCAAGGCGTCGAGCGTTGCAGTTTCAACCACGCCCTCTGTTGCAATCGTGCCATCGTAATCCGTAGCTAACGCAGAATAAGCAGCCAACGCAGAATAAGCCATAGCGTCTCGTGATGTGCTCTATTTGGATGAAATAGCCCCAACTCAACAGATTGAATTAATCATCAATCTAGCCAATCTGCCGCTAATCATTATCACCCTGGTAGAGTAATTTGAGAGGTGAGCAGGTAGACAAGGCGTATGAAAGGCAAGCAGGTTTTGTTGACTGGGGGCACGGGTGGACTGGGTTTAGGCGTCACGCCGATGGTGTTGGCGCAGGGGGCAGCAGGGGTGACAATTCCTTATGTGAAAGCGCGCGAGGCAGAACGCTTCAAAGGAATATTGTCGCCTGCCGATCTGTCCCGCATTCGCTTTGTGGAGTCCGATCTCGTGAACGAAGCTTCTGTAGAACGGTTGGTCAACGGCATGGATCGCGTTGATGTTTTGATCCATCTCGTCGGTGGATTTTCGATGGGCAAAACCCACGAGTATAGCTATGAACAGTGGCAAAAAGATTTTGAGTTGAATCTAAGCACCACATTTTTGGTCTGTAAGCATAGCCTCAGACGAATGCTAGAGCATGGCTACGGCCGCATCGTTACTGTGGGTTCACGGGGCGCAGTGCAGCCAAGCGGACAGCTAGCCGCCTATTGCGCTTCCAAAGCTGGCGTTGTGGCTCTAACCCAAGCGATTGCTGATGAAACCAAAGAAACTCGCATTACTGCAAATGTGGTGCTGCCCAGCATCATCGATACGCCTAGCAACCGAGCCGCTATGGGCAGCGAAAATGCCGCTCGTTGGGTTAAGCCAGAATCCTTAGCGCAGGTGATTTCCTTTTTGGCGTCGGAAGCTGCTCAAGATATGCGCGGGGCTGTCATCCCGGTCTATGGCAGCATTTAGGACGGGCATTTCGTTGACTATATTCTTGTCTCTGCCTTTACCACCTATTTGCCGCCCATTTGCCGCTATCGTTAAAGCGTCCTAGGGTGCGTCATCCATTCAGGGTCAAACGCTGGCCGCATCCGCCGGATCGCGCCCGTTCCCCCCAACCGGCTCTACGGTGTACACACAAGTCGAACGATCCCCCCTAACCCCCCTTACAAAAGGGGGGAACCGACCCACAACTGGCTTGAAGTCCCCCTTTTTAAGGGGGATTTAGGGGGATCAAGCAGGGTTTTAACTTCCAA
>JAAUQT010000246.1 GCA_012033495.1 Cyanobacteria bacterium RM1_2_2
CCGTCACCGACACCGGCAAAGGCATTCCTGCTGATTTTCTGCCCTACGTTTTTGACCAATTCCGGCAGGAAAGTTCTGCTACCACTCGGCGATTTGGCGGACTGGGGTTAGGGCTGGCGATTGTGCGCTACTTAGTGGAACTGCATGGCGGAACGGTGCGAGCAGATAGCTTGGGGGATGGGATGGGAGCGACGTTTACCGTCAAGTTGCCGCTACTGGAAAGTCGGAAGTTGGAAATTGGACAGGAAAATCCTGCCGATTCTCTATGTTCCACTTGCCAGTCCCCGTTGGCTGGTTTACGGATTCTGGTGGTGGATGATGATGACAATACCCGCGAATTTCTGGCTTTTTTGCTAGAGCTATATGGGGCAACAGTGCTGGCGGTGGCTGCCGCAGATCAAGCAGTTGTTAAGGTGAGCCAGTTTCAGCCTGATTTGCTGTTGAGTGATATTGGAATGCCGGATGTAGATGGCTACATGCTGTTGCGGCAGATTAGAGCGTTGCCAGCAGAGCAAGGAGGCACTGTTCCGGCGATTGCGCTAACTGCCTATGCCGGAGAAATTGACTATCAGCAGGCTATGGCGGTTGGCTTTCAACGACACATCGCTAAACCTGTGGAGCCGGAGGTATTAATTAGGGCGATTACACTGCTCTTAAGGTAGTTCTCTCTTGTGTATGAATTTCCATATCATTCAATAGCTTCAATGCTGATGGGTGCCGTTAGTTTCCCACACTAGTCTCAATCACGAATCAGTCTCAGTCATGAATCAGATGAGGTGAAGCTTTGACACTAGGACGATGGCTAGGGCTATTTGCAATTATTGCCTCTGCTTACATCTTGTGGCAGATTCGGATCATTGTGTTCCTTTTTCTGACAGCAGTTGTAATTGCGACTGCTTTAAATCGTTTAGTTAGACGATTTAGACAATCTAACGTTAAACGAGGCTATGCAATTCTACTATCACTGATCGTTATTTTAAGTTTTTTAGGTGTTCTCACGGCGCTAATCACCGTTCGATTAGTGGATCAGTTCAATCAACTTTTAAGCTTAATTCCGATTTCGTTGGGGCAGCTTCAATTGTGGAGCAATGAACTTTTTTCTAGAATTCCGGCAGGAATGGTGACTGAGCTTCCTAACTTGACAAACTTTACTCAACAGCTACAGGCTGCCATTAATTGGATAGTCACTAATATCTATCTTCTTTTCTCAAATTCGCTGCTCATTATTCTGAATGCTTTATTCGTTTTTGTATTGACTATTATGTTGGTGGCAAATCCACAAGCATACCGACAGATTTTAGTTCGATTTTTTCCTGCTTTTTATCGCCAGCGAGCAAATGAAATTTTATCTAAATGTGAATTGAAATTGATCCATTGCGTCGCTGCAATTGCATTAAGCATCGTTTTTGTTGGATTGACCTCTATGATCGGGTTGCTCGTGTTGCAGATCCCGTTTCCAGTTGTGAATGGCATACTTGCTGGACTATCAGCTTTTATTCCCTATATTGGTGTACTTGTAAGTGCTATTCTACCCGTCTTATTGGCATTGCTGGATGAACCTTGGAAAGCAGGGGCGGTTCTCCTCCTATATTTTGCAATTCAACAAATCGAAGGGAATTTTGTCATCCCAACTGTGATGAAGCGCCGAGTTGATTTGCTTCCAGCTACAACACTGGCTTTATTAACAGTTTTTGGAATTTTCTTTGGTTTTTTAGGGTTGCTCCTAGGATTACCGATTTTAGTTGTCGCTAAAACTTGGTTAGAGGAAGTTGTTGTACATGATATTTTGGACCGCTGGAAAAACTCCTAGAGATATCTGGCAATTTCCAACATAAGATTTGATTTTCGTCTAACGTTTGCTGCCTTGGATGTGTTTGACTGGCTGCGCTATTCCTCAAATCCAGTCTGAGTTGTGATTGCGTCGTTGAATTTTTGGATTGTAAGTGCTTTTGTATGCAGCGAATGAAAATCACCTGAAATCCTCTTGATCAATTGCCGCTTTCCTCTTCTCTAGTATTTCTAAAACCGTTTGGTATTCTTCCTCGATAGTTTGCCGATCGCATTCCTCCGATAATTGATTGCGGCTACTTTGAAAGATCCTTTCAGCGTGCTGTCGTAATATGGAAAGTTGTTTATAGTCGGCGGTATGGCTAGTAACTGTTTCAATTGCCTGCAACAGTCGAACCGTAACTGCTACATCTGAGATTCCATACCGTCTAATTTGACTAAATGCTGAATCAGCTAACGTTTCAAAAGGAACAGGTTCGGCAATAACTCGAAGTTTAGCATCATCATCATAGCGATATGCAGAGGGAACCGGGCGTTGGACGAGTTGTGTTAGTCCGGCGCTGAGGCGATCAATACAGCGAATGGCAGTAAAGGGATCGTTAATTCCAGGAGAAAGCGCTCGTAGGGCAATCTCAGCTAATTGGTTGATGGGAAACTCAATGTCCTGCTGTTCTGTTCGCTCTTTCCCAAACAGAAATGCTTGATTCACTTTGTTGATCAGCTTAGAGTTGATTCGCTCGCCTGGATATGCCAACAGCAACGGCCGACCTTTTACAACGAATTCGCCTGGTCTTAAGGCTAGATGCAGGAGGAGATTATGTTGAGCGGCGAGTTTGAGCAACTGTTCATCATCAATGATTTGCAAGTAGCCTGTGTGAGATGACTGGATTGGATAAGCCTGAGCGTAAAAATCTTTAGGAAGGTCAGCCTTGGGGGGATTGGCTGTGGAGGCATTTTGTCCAATTTTTTCAGGAAATAAGCGATTGATGGTTTCATCTAGTTCTTTAGCCACACCTTCAATCACATAAGATGCTTGAATGATAGTTGAGGCATGATGAATAAAGTAGATCAGCACTCCAATACTAGCGATTGCCAGCATGATGCTAAAGGTCACTGAAAGCTGAGGCACAAATAGGTTGTAATCCTCACCGTGGATTGTTCGCAGCACTAACAGACAGTATAGGAACGTGGCAATGAATGTACCGAGTACGATTTGATTACCCGTATCCTGCATAAAATTTCGCAGCAATCGCGGCCCAAAATTGGAAGCGGCAAGCTGTAAAGCCACAATTGTGATAGAAAAAGCCGTTGCGGCAACCGTTACCATTGAACCCGCAACGGCTGAAAGTAAACCTCGTGCACCGTCTGGGCCACCTTGGTAAATCCAGCTAAGTTCCCCAGTTTTAACTGCTTCCGCCCCATCAAGGGCCAGCATTGCAAATGCCAGAAGGATACCTGCTAACGCCATCAGCCCTGGTAAGAACCAGTAGCTTGATTGCAGGCTGTCCCAAAATTTGGTGAGTTTAACATTCTTCATGCGTCATTTACCGATTGGGCATGACCATTCCCATCTCGTTGGGACTGTATCTCTGCTAATGTTTTGAGTGAATCTCTTATACTATGCGGCTTAGGAACTTTTTTGTTGCCTGCGGGCCATCCTTCCCGTTGGCGAGTCCGATCACCATCTGTTTCTTCGGTCTGGTCGTGGAAGAGAATTTGCTGCGTGGGGAAGGGAAGATCGATTCCGTTAGCCGTTAGTTTCTTTTTAATGGCTGTTAAAACGCGATCTTGAAAAGCTAAAGCATCAGCACGGCGAGGGGGCTGAATCCACCAACGAGCGCGAAGATTAACCGTGCTTTCTGCCAAATCCACAATCAGCACATCGGGTACGGGTTCGGACAAAACGCCTTCGGTTTCGCGAATAGCTTCTAGGATGAGGCGCTTGGCTTCGTCAATATCATCACCGTAACCAATGCCTATATCAAACTCTAAGCGACGGTGCTCGAAGGCAGTATTCACTGTAACAGAATTGGTGAATAGCTCTGAATTAGGAATCACAATCCGGCGGCCATCATAAGTTCTAATGGTAGTGGCACGAGTTTGAATGTTTTCGACTGTCCCTTCAAACTCTTTAAACACAATTTGATCATCAAGCTGAAATGGTTCAGTGAGCAGAATCAGAATACCTGACAGAAAGTTTTGTAGAATATCGCGGAAAGCAAACCCAATTGCGACCCCGCTAATTCCTAATAGCTGAACTAAATCACCTGCTTGCAGTGTGGGAATGATGATCGACAATGAGATAAACAAACCAATCAGAAGAATAACCCACTGAGCTAGCCTGCCTAAAATTAGCCCCAAGTTGCGAGCATGACGGCGATCACGGGTCAACCGCCTCACAAGCTGCCGAATCATTCCAGCAACGAAAAAGAAGATTGCAAAAACCACCAACGCTAGTACCAGATTGGGCAACAGAGCGATGAACCCGTTAATCATGCCCTGTACCTTCTCCCAGGCAGCAGAAATCTGTATGTTCATGAACCCACTCTGGCTTATGTTTCGGTGGCTATGATACCAAGGAGTGATGAAAGCAACCTCCATCTTAGGTTAGTTATGGAATAAGCTTGTCAAAAAGCCGTGATTTTAGTGGGTGCATTTTTCCAACCGTGCTTAGAGAATGCTTTAACAGCCCAACTGTCGGCAGCAAAATGTCTTAGATTCCCCTAAATCCCCCTGCAAAAGCTACCGTGTACACACCAGTTGAAATTAGCTTCGTTGCAGACTTTTTCGCCCCCTAAATCTCTCATTCTGGAGGACTTCTCCGAGCCGATTTGTCTTCAAAGTCCCCCATTGGTGAGGGATATAGGGGGCTGAGAGGAGTTATTTGTACACCGCAGCCTTAAAAAGGGAGACTTTAAAAAGGGAGGTTTTGAAGTCTAGTTCCCTGCTCTTTAAAGCTACCGTGTACACAGATCTTGCATTGGAAGTTAAAACCCTGCTTGATCCCCCTTAATCCCCCTATGTCCTTTGGACAGGCTACGCCAACAGAAGGTGAACTTCAAGCCAGTTGTGGGTCGGTTCCCCCCTTTTGTAACTACTGTGTACACACAAGTGGGGAGTGAACCAGTTGCCATCCGAGAAAGATGGACTCAAACTGCCGTATTCCGTGAGCAAGCGTGGCAATTCCTGGCGGACGTTGAGAGGCATAACCCGACCAACCGCCTAAGCGTGCGACGTACCAGGTTGCCCAAGGTAAAGAAGCAACTGGATAGGGATTTTGCTGCTTGCGAGTGCGCCCATTCAGCGTAGGTGCAAGTTGTTCCAGGCAATGCTGCTGAGGCTCGCTAAACGCAACTGAAGCAGGCAATGCCGGGTCATCGCGTCCTTCAAGTAACTGTAAAAGGCGCACTGCCACTGACAAGCCCAAGATGCAGAGTCGTTCAATGGCATGGACGGATTCCAGCTGCGTCGCTTCGAGATCTAAGCCTGCGGTTTTGAGCGTGGCAAACAACTGCTCAATCCGCCACCGCCAGCGATACCACTCAATAATCTGTAAGGCTTGCTCTAAAGTGTTGACCTGATGGGTCGTCATCAACCGCCAGTGGATGGGCAACTGTCCCGCAGGCGGACTCACTTCCACCGCTTCGACTGCCCAGAGTCGAATGCACTCAGGATAGTCTTGGGTTCGCAACTTGTCGGGTCGTTGAATCTGCACGCTCGTGAAGCGCACCATCATCCAAGCTTCGCGTGCCGGGCGGTTGTGGCGCGGGTCTGCCAGCACTCGAACCGCATAGGTTCCAGCACAGGGTTGTTGGGCCAATGTCGCATACAACGACTGCGATTGCCCCCAGAGTCGGCGGTCTTGCTTGACCCGGATCAGCAAGTGATTCATCGCATCGGGCCCCGTTGCCCACTCCTCATACAAATCACGCTCGCGCTCTCCAACGTGAGTCACCAGACGCGCACCACCCCGCTGTAAGCATCGTGCGGATGCGGCGGCAGATTTTAACCATTTGTACGATTCCTTCTCCTCAATTGGCAGGGTTGCATATCGGCGCTCATGCTTGTCCGCATGTCCCGGCGAACGCATCCAACTCTGCACAGCACTGATGCCCAATGGAAATCCATTCTCCGCATCGACCCCCAAGGTCGGATGAATGAAAAAGCCGATATCTCGGTTGTTGCCCACCACCCCAAGTCCTTCAGGCTTTAACCGTCCGATATGCGCTTGTCGGTTGACCTCACTGCTGTCACTAATAGCCAGGATATGCTTCCCTTCCACCTGCTGTTCACAGGCATCCGCGACACTGCGAACCAACTCTGATTTTGTCACCCGCTCATTCTCCAAGAAGCGATAATACCCCACTTGTTCGGCTCGATTCTGACTAATTCGTCGGATGTTCACCGATTGATGCGCTTGCATCGCCTCGTATAATGCCGCCCCCTTTTGACCAGACGCGGGTCACCAAATGCCGTGCCTTGAATTTGCTCGGCATGAATCAGAATTGGGTTATCCATATGCTGTGCCTTGTTCAGCGTTCAAACTGAGTGTAGGGTCAACTTGTGTGTACACGGTAGCCTAATTGCCCTAATGAAAACAAACTGGATACGCGACAGCAGTATCAACAGATGTGGTATTGGTATAGTCGGAACGTACAAGCAAACACACCTATCAATCTGGATTACCTGGTCGGTCGCAAAGCATTTGAGGATGGACATAATCAAAAAGAAATTGGATTGATGCTGACGGCGGGAAGCCCTTATGTCAGACAAATTCACCAAGAACAAGGTAAGAACAAGGCAAGAATTTATGTTAGTCAAACGGTTAGAGCAGTTTGTGAGGAGAGGCAACAGCAACAGATAGAGCGCCAAAAGACACGCTCTTTTGAGATGGAAATCTGAAGCAAACTCATTGAACTCTAGCAAGTACTCTGATTGACTGAAGAATTAGCCAGCTATGACACATCATTTGCCCGTGTCGCTGTCCTTTAAAGCCAGGATAAATGGGAAGAGATGATGTCCTATTGACATTCGTAGTATAAAGGTCAATCGAATGGCTGCGGCAACCAACTGTGCGGGATGGTGTCAACCAAATCAGATGCGTTTGAAGATGAGCAAGTTTTGTAGATTGATCTGGGTAACGATGCTGATCGGCATCAGTGTGATATCCATTGGAGCTTTCAGCGATTGGTTCACTTCGGCACTGGGACAACCTGGGCCGATTGCCCAAGCGCCAATCTTGCCCATTATCCCTCTTCTGTCACTTTCCGGGATAAGCAAGTAGTAAACAAGTGAAATTATCCAGAAACATAACAGGGTTTAAATTGATTCATGGCAGTAATTAAATCATTGAATCCCAGTAATAA
>JAAUQT010000247.1 GCA_012033495.1 Cyanobacteria bacterium RM1_2_2
TCAAACCGGATTTCGCTCGGCGATGGGGAGGAGGCAAGCTGAGGCTGGTGAGTCATCAGCTGTGCCGTATTTTTTTGTAGTTTCTGGATCGCGGATTTCAATCGGCTCGTTTAAGATATCGCTGACTCTTTCGAGGGCAGTCAGTCCGGCTTGGATGGCGGTGAAGCGTTCGGCAAATTGACGCAGCGGATCAAACAAGCGCTGGGCAAACAAAATAAACGAGGTGAGAATCCCAAAGTCTAACGTATTTTGCATTACCAGCAGACTGCCCAACCACAGCACACCGCCAATCGCAGCGAGGGCAATCCATTCCAAAGTCGCAGAAACAGCAGAGTCGAAGAAAATCGTTCGATCAACTTCGTGGACATAACGTTGGTTGATTGTCTTGAACAGCTCGGCGTTGAACTTTTCGCGGCGAAATAGCTGCACCACATTGATGCCGACAATGTTTTCTTGCAGGGTTGAGTTAAGCGCAGATAGTTCTTCCCGCGAGCGATAGTTGGCGGCTCGATATTGCTGTTGAAAGTAAATGATTAATCCAGTGATTGGAAACAGCAGGGTCAGCAGCATCAGCGCCAACTGCCATTGCAGCGAAAACATCACCACAAGAATCACTAGCATCGTCAGCAGATCACTCACCACGCCGATCGCGCCTGTTGAAAACACATCTCCTAAAGCATCTACATCGCTGGTGAGGCGAGTAATCAACCGCCCAACCGGAGTGCGATCAAAAAAGCGCGTTGCCAACAGCGTCACGTGATGGAATAAATCATCCCGAATGCTGGCAGTAATTCGTTGCCCAACTTTCTGAATCAAATAACCCTGAACGCCGCTCAGCGACAACTGAACGCCTAATGTCAGCACCAGTAGCCAAATTAATAGCTGTGCTCCTTCTACCAACGACCTGCCCTGCAAAAACGGCATGACGGGTTCCTGTTTGGCCAAGGCAACCGCTTGCCCAATGATGATTGGTTGGGCGGCCCCAGCCAAGGCCAGCGGAATCAGCAGCAGCAGTGCCACAACCAGCAACCGCAGACTCCGCTTGGAATAGGGAAGCAAAATCCGAAATAGCCGAAGATCAGTTGGTCGAGGTGAACGAACGGTTTCAGCCTCAGAAGCAGGTGATGCAGGTGTCATAGGCAGATGAATGCAGCAGATCGGCAGGACTTAAATAAACGCTCTCTCACTGTAGCGCACACCGAGTTAGGCTACCGGATCTGTTTTCTGACAGGTTCTGACAGGTTAATGGGCTGTGTTAGCCCGATCTCACTGCTAATCTTGCATCACGATGCTGAAGGGGGAAAGTAGCTCAGACATCAATCCTTTTAGCGTCTGCTGTTCCACCCAAACCGAGACAGAGCCGCCATTACAGCGAAACTCACCCCATCCGTCTGCATTCGTTGTGACTGGCTCTTTCACGTTTTCCGTCAAGTCATAGAAGGTTGTATTCGGACGGCGTACTTCCATCCATTTGCTGCCACCTGGCCCATCGCTGAGGATCGCCGCCAGCGCTCTTGGCTTTTGATCCGTACCGATCCGCGTCCAGCCGATGATATCTGGATGATCGAAATAATCATACTGGTCGCCATAGGCAAAGTGCTTTCGCGCAAACAGCAGCCGATCTAAAATCAATTTGTGCGAATCCATCCAAATTTCATATTCGTTGCCGTCTCGCCCTCTGTCTTTGTAATGCGCGCCGTAATAGTCCGGGTAAAATACACAAGGATATCCTTCTCGACGCAGCAGAATCACGGCATACGCCAACGGCTTAAACCAAGGTTCCACTACCGATTCGAGCGCTTGCAGAGATTGCGTATCGTGGTTGTCTACAAACGTCATAGCAAACAGAGGCGCTTCCTTCATTAAAGTGCCGTTCAAGATGTTGCGCATGTCGTAGAAGCCGCCTGCTTTGCTGGCACGGTGGAAGTTGTAGTGTAGCGGCACATCAAATAGATTCAGCCGTCCACCCGCGTTGCCAATGTACCAGTGCAGTGTCCCCAAGTCTTCCGTCCAATATTCACCGACGCAAAACAAATCGCGTTTGGCATGATGTTCAACGTGATCCAGCCAGTCGTTAAAGAAGTCACCGTTGATGTGTTTGATGGCATCGAGTCGGAAACCATCCACGCCGATCGTGTCCATGAGCCACTCGCCCCAATATTTGAGTTCGCCACGCACTTCCGGATGGTTAATATCCAAGTCGCAGCCCATCAAATAGTCGTAGTTTCCAGAGCGCAGATCAACTTTATCTTCAAAGTTTTTGTCCTTCATCCGATAAACCGCTCGATAGCCCGGATCGTAGCTGTTGTAATCAACAGAATCGAAATGCCACCAATGCCACTTCATGCTGGAGTATTTGTCACCCCGTCCGGGAAAGCCAAAGTATGTCCAGGACTTGATATTTCTCGCGTCGCCGAGCGGTCGATTCCGGTCGCTTGGATCAAAGGGAATCGCCTCAAACTCCTCCTCTGCATCGCCTCCCATCTTGTGGTTAAAAACCACGTCAGCGTAGATTTGCAATCCTGCATCGCGAGCCGTTTTCACCGCAGATGCATACTCATCTTTTGTGCCGTACTTAGTGCGAATCGTTCCTTTCTGATCAAATTCGCCCAAATCAAATAAATCATAAATACCGTAGCCCACATCGTAGCCACCACCATTCGCCTTATACGCGGGTGGCAACCACAGTGCCGTGATACCAGCCTTCGCCAGATCGGAGGCTTGCTCTCTCAAACGATTCCAGTGGTTGCCGTCCGGGTCAATGTACCAGTGAAACCATTGCATCATCACGCCATTGTATTCACCGGAAGTTTCCTTGCGAGCCATTAAAGCGCGATTTTCTTCAACCCATTCTGACAGAGACGTTTTTAGCTCATCAAATAACGCAGGATCAAGGTTTTGAAAGCGCTGTCGCAGGTTTTGAAAGATATTGCTCATAAGAAAGTAGGGGCTAAATTGTTTTTATCACTATACGCTGAACTTCCTTCTTCCGAGCGATTGCCTCGATACATTAGGTGTGATGGCAGAGATGTGATGGCACGGGGATAAAGCCTGATCGTTATGAGGGGAAACGCGAGAGAAGAAACTGCCCAACATCTACATCCAGCGCAACCTTATCAGTGCATTATTGAATGCATTAATGTGATATTACAGAATGTTTCCAGCATTATTCATTTAGCTTCTAGATCTCGATAATCCGCTTTCATATCCACAGTTAGCCATCCACAGATCAGCGTTTTGACATCAGGACTAAATACAACATGACCACAGCCGGGAAGCATATGTAATCGTTCTATGTGCAAGTTTTGCTCTCGGTTAAATTGACAGAGCCTAATCATGTCATCTTTGCTGCTGGCGCTCGTTCGTCCATCAGCGCTAATCGCAACAGAAGTGATTGCAGCAGAGCATTTATCTAAAGTGTGCAACAACGTTTCAGTTGCAAGATCCTATAACTTATCCGATAACTTAATTTTTGCATCTGCGCTACCACTCACAATTGTTTTCCATCGGGACTCACTGCAACCGAAAAAACAGTATCGGTGTATCCATAGAAGGTTCGCTTTAACTTCTCGGTAATGAAAGAATGATGTTACCCACTGCACGATGTCGCCTGCTTGGTAAATCAATCGGGTAGGCTGACCAGAAATCGGTGTAACACACTGCACATTGGCGATAGACCCCAAGCAGTGACTCCCCCAACGCTTGAGCGGATGGCGGCGACACGGAAGTAGTTAACCAGCACTGCGGCAATCAGCTATCAACCCACGGCGACGGGCGCAGTTGAGCGCAATTGGGTGACTCGCAGTTGAAACCGACCCGGCGGCACAAAAGTAATTCCGCGTCGCGCCGGACGGGCCATTTGGCCGCTGGGCTGCTGCAAACGAAACTCAAACCGATTCAGCAAGGTTGCCAAGATTAACTTCATTTCAAACATGGCAAGCGCCGCACCAATGCAGCTTCGGCTGCCACCCCCAAACGGCAAATACTCATACTGCGATAGTTTGCTGGTCAAGAAACGCTCTGGATGGAACCGTGTTGCCTCTGGATAAGTTGGTGAGCGACGATGTGCTAAATAAATGCAGGGGATCAAAATTGCCCCTGGTTCAAACTCATAGCCCGCTAAGCTCACGGTTTGCTTCACCTTGCGAGGCTGGGAAATCAGCGCAATTGGATACACTCGCAATGCTTCTTTGCAAACGGCATTCAGATAGGGTTGCTGAGCCACCTGCATCGGCTCAGGCTGATGGCTTAGTTCGTCAAGTTCTGCCCGCAGCTTGGTCAGCGTCTCTGGATTTTGATGCAGCCAATACAGCGCCCAAGTTAGTCCAGAAGCCGTGGTTTCATGCCCTAGCAGCAGCAGGGTCATTAACTGATCGCGTAGCTCTTGATCGCTGAGTGGCTCGCCGGCGGCATCGCGGGCAGTGAGCAGCATCGACAGAATATCGGTGCGTTCGGTTTGGGTCGGTTCGCGGGTTATGAGGTGGCGACGCTCGGCAATTTCGGCATAGAGCAATTGGTCAATCTGCTGACGGAGGCGAAGAAACCCTCCCCAAGGACTGTTTTTACCTAAATCCTGCTGTAACGGCGGCAAGAAAAACTGTACCGAGTAGAGCGGCGAATTAACTCGCTCCAATAAGGTGTGCAGCAGTGACTTGAGGCGTAAGAGCCGCTCGCCCGGCTGTAGCCCAAACACAACCTGCAAAATCACTTCCAGCGAAATATCCAGCATGGCATCCTGAACTGGAACCAGCGCATCGGTTGACCAGTTTGCGGTTTGGGTTTGGGTGATTCTGCAAATCAGGTTTCCGCAGCGATAGAGGCTTTCACCATGCAGGGCAGGCATCAAGAGTTGCCGCTGTTTTTGGTGACGCGCTCCGTCTTGCATAATCAATGACAAATCACCAGTCAGAGGGCGGAACACATGGGTGACTTTGCCGAACTCAAACTGATCTGCCAAGGTTGTAAAAATGGCTTGAATCGCGTCAGGATCGCTGAAAAACACGACCGGCGGCGAATTGATTCCTAACACTCGCAGGGTGAACGTATCGCCATATTGAGCGGCGCAGGCTTCTAAAAATCCGGTTGGGTCGGCAATGATCCGCAGCGTTTGCAGCAGGGAGGAAAGTTTTGGGCCGGCTGGCAGTTTCATCAGGGTTCAACAGAATCCAACATCGATCAGGTTTATTGTAGGCATACTCTGAGTTCGAGTAGGCAGATCGAGTCGGGGAACCGCTTAGCCTGATTTAGCTTTGCAATGATTCGTTACGCTGATTCAAGGCAGGCAGAACTAGGAAGCAGACATCGGCAACTTATAATAAATCCTGTAAATCCTGCTAAAAAGCTGGTTGCAGTCAGGCTGGCTTTGAGATGTCAATCCTGTTCTGAGGGAAATGTCTATAGCAATCCTAAATAATTCGTGAATGCAAGCTCCCTGAATCGTGAAGATTCCAGATCTCTGACTCAGAGATCTAATCTAAATGGTTAAATTTCATGACCGACATCGGCTCGCCATAGCTGCTCACCATAGCTAAAGAGCCGAGTTAAAAAAACAATTTAAAGCAGTCAATCTTTCTTCGACCGCAATCGGAAAAACCTGTTTACGCACTTCTCATGTCACCAAACCCTTTACCCCCTTTGGCAAATTATTCTGCTGTCTCCCAAATTCCGCCCAACGCTGGTGCGCTCGACTCCGATCGCGCATCTGATGAGCATAAAAAAGATGAGCATAAAAAAACCGATCGCAAAAAACTGTGGCTGGCAGCCCTAATGCCGCCGATGTACAGCGTGGCGATTTTTCCGATTGCCCTAGGAACTGCGGTGGCGGTTGCCCAAACTGGCGTGATGAATTGGCCAATCTTCCTAACGTTTTTGCTATCCGCGATTCTGATTTTGGCTTGGGAAATTTGAGCAATGATGTGTTTGATGCGGAAACAGGCATTGACGATAACGAACCCACATCGCTCGTGAACCTGACAGGCAACAAAGCCTTGATTTTCTGGATCGGTAATTTTTGTTTAGGGTTAGGCATTTTGGGCATTCTGGCTATTGCTGGATGGCAGCACGACCCGACAATTCTATGCTTGATTTTGCTGTGCTGTGGGTTGGGCTACATCTACCACGGGCCGCCCTTCCGCTTGGGCTATCAGGGGCTAGGAGAAATTCTTTGCTTTTTTAGCTTTGGGCCGCTCGCCGTTTCAGCCGCCTACTATAGCCAAACTCAAGCGTGGTCGGCTACCAGCTTGGCTGTTTCGCCCATTCTCGGCATCAGCACGAGCTTGATTCTGTTTTGCTCTCATTTTCATCAGGTCGAAGATGATTTGGCTGCCGGAAAACGATCGCCTGTGGTGCGGTTGGGAACCCGCCGCTCGGCACAGATGCTGCCGTGGTTGAGTGGAACTATTTTTGGATTAATTGCCGTCTTGGTGGTGCTGAAAGTTTTTCCAGTTTGGTTACTGCTGGTGTTCATCAGTTTGCCGACTGCCATGAGTCTCTGCCGCCATGCGTTGACCTATCACGACCAGCCGGATCGAGTGCGAAACTGCAAGTTTTTTGCGGTCTCACTACATTTTTGGAGTAGTTTATTGCTCTGCTTAGGGTTCGTTTTATCGACATTTGTGTGATTTTTTGAGTGGGTTTCAATTCATTTCAGCAGGTCATTCACAATTGTTCTGACAATCAATTCTTGCCGCTTATTTTCCTATGCGACTCAAAATTGTTCACCATTATGACGGCAGTTTTAGCCTCGATCCGGAAGCTCGAACTGCGCTATTTCGGCTATTAACTAGCGACGCTTTCTTGCAGCAAATTACCCAACAGTTGCCGTGCAGCCAAGCTGAATTCACCGAAATTTTATTTCAGCCCGTACCCTACACACCCGCTGCGCCCAAAGGAATGCCGGTTGAATATGAGCCGTATCTAGAATCACCTGATTATGCGGTGATCAACGTGCCGCCTAACTTTATGTTCCAGGCAAAAATCTTTCAGCCCAGCCGTTTGTGTGCCATTTATCGCAGGGTTTAAATCACTCGTCACTTTGGGTTTCTAGCGATGAGTGAGGAGTTTCCAGAAAACCAAATCCCTGTATGGCAGGTTTAGAAACTGTTTGTAAACAAAGATTTAGATCCCCCTAA
>JAAUQT010000248.1 GCA_012033495.1 Cyanobacteria bacterium RM1_2_2
AACCGTGAGCTTGGTGTAATCGCCTGCAACTGATTCAATGTGGCAGTCGTTAACAAATGCACCGTTGCCCCATCAAAAAACTGTGAGGTCGAATCACCGCATCGGTAACTTGATCTTGATCGGGTAGCCCGTCGATATCAGGCGTGTACATTTCGATGCTGTGTTCTGGCGGCGCAGACGTTTCCAGCCTCACCTCGCGCCCAAACAGGTTGGAGAGCATCTGGTTCACATTTTCAGCATCACTGGAAAGAACAGTGCCATCTGGCAAGGTAATCTTCACCTGAGACGGCGATGGCATATTCGCTCGGCAGTCGAACATTTTGCCCCACTTACGCGGCGATTTAGCGCTCACCGTTTTGCCTGTTTCAGCGTCAATCAAGGCATAGGCACGGTCGCCCCAAAGCCCTTGTTCTGTCACTTCTGAGGCGTTCAGTTCCTCGCCTAACATCGACTTAACGGGATAGCGCCAGAGAGAAACGACTGAGCCAACCATCGAAGCAGCATTAACCATCTTGATCTCCTCAATTGGATAGTTGTGATTTCAGCAATGATTGGCTCAGCGTGTTCCAAACTGTCTATCCCAACATCCCCCAGCGCGTGATTAGACCGTGCTGACGGCTAGTGGTTTGGGAACTGACTGCATTTCCGCTTCGGCTTCCTGTAAAAGCTGGACTGCTAGCTGGCGCTTTGCCTCCGAGTCTAACTTTTTCAGTTCATTATGCAACACCCGCTCATTCACCGTCTGATTCCAATAATCTAGCGACTCTATTCCCAGCAGCGCCAACTTGCCGACAAACTGCCGTAATACTTCATTCGTCGGGCCCATCACCCAGCCTGCTTTGCCATCGCGCAAATAGCGTTCAATTTCCATATCTTTTTTGAAGCCAGAGCCGCCGCAAGCATGAAGCATTTTGTCACCCACATGCGCCACGTTCTTTGCTGCTGCAAACTTGATCTGCCAATACCAATGCAGGTAGGCGGAGCGCGGCAGTGCCGACAGATCAGCATGAATCGACCAATCGCAGTGATTTGTCAGATCGTCCATCAGCTTACCCATCGAAAAGGTGAACGAACGGCAGGTGTTGGTGTCGATAATCGCTTCGCCAAAATAATCCTGAATCGTGGGATAGTCGGCGACGCGCATTCCCACATCAATGTGTTTTTTGCGGGTGACATGCTGTTTGGCTAAATCAATTGCGCCCATGGCAATGCCGTTCCAGCAAGCCGAAGAGCACAGCAAGAAAAACGGATCGACAATTTCATCATTCGAGGCAACTCCATCCCCTTTCATGCCGACCATCCGTTCTAGCGGCACCGTCACGCCGTCTACGTGCAGCGTTCCCGACTGGTTGCCCCGCAGCCCCAAAGCGTCCCATTTGTGCGGTTCTGCCTTCACCTCATCGCCGTAGATCAAAAAGCAAGAGAGATCAGAATAGTTCCCGTCAAATTCAGGGCTGGTAGTTTGGACAATGTACCAATCCGCGAAGCCTGCCGACGTTGTCCACGAGGCTTTTTTAGACACATTCCAGCCGTCGCCAACCTGCTCTGCCTTCGACGAAACGGGATACCAGAAGTGCGATCCGGTTTCTGGGTCAGAGTAGGACAACGAACCGATCAGCACCTCTGAGTCGAGACGTTGCAGCAGCGATTGCAGTTCTGGGTTTTCGTGAGCGCGAAACAGAGCCGCAGCCGTTGCCCCTAAATGCATGGTGTAGCACATCGCCGTACTGGGGCAGCCATAGCGGGCAATCGTTTCGACCACCATCGCCGCACAGACATGATTTTCACCCAGTCCGCCCCAAGCTTCTGGCACGAATAAACCCAGCAAGTTGAGCGAGGCAAGCGCTTCAAAATTCCGGCGTGGATAGACAAGATTTCGATCAGAATCAATGGCGTGGGGGCGCAGAACCGAGGCGCATAGCTCAATCAAATCTGCCTGTAGCTTTTGCTGCTTGGGCGTTAGGAGCCACTGCGGATCAAAGTCATACCCCAAACCCCAAAACGCTTCGCCTTGCCAAGTTTTTGTCGCATTCATAAAATTCTTATCTTTGGGAAATCAACGGGCCTAATCACTACTACCGAATACCGGAAAATTAGAAAATTTGCAGTGATCAGAATCAGTTACCGGGGCTAGGCGACTCGGCGCAGGACTCAGCAGTAACCCTGAGGCTTCCTTCTAACGGGTCTCCAGTGTGAAACATAAACTGCCTGAAAATTCTAGATGGTCAATTTGAATACCATTTGTCATAACAAGTCAGTCTTAAGATTTGCTTCAAGTTGACTACTTCAATGCAGATTAAAGTTAGACAAGGCTTAGTTCTGTCTGTGTCCGAATCTTCAAAGCTCTACTGAATATTTGAATAGTGAATAAATCATGTCTCCTGAAGCACAAGAATTTTTAGGAACGTTTGCGTCGGAGTCCTTCTATTACTGGGCTTCGGTGTTTATGCTGCTGATCCATGTGGGCTTCCTCGCCTACGAAGGGGGCGCTTCCCGTACCAAAAACGTGCTTGCCACGATGGTGAAAAACCTGCTGACGCTCGCCAGCGTCGGTTTAACGTTTTTCTTCTTTGGCTGGTGGGTCTACAACGCTTTCCCCTTCTTTCCGATTACGGGTAGCATTCTGGGCCCATGGACGAACCCAGAAGTTAACGAAACCGTCAAAGCAGCGATGCCCTATGTGGAGGCTTCCTATCCTTGGTCGCCTGCGCTTGGCCCCAACACCAGTGACCACCTGACGGGCGTATTTTTCTTCGCCTTTGCCCTGTTTGCCATGACCACTGCCTCGATTTTGTCGGGGGCGTTGATTGAGCGGGTTAAAATTGGTGGCTATCTTGTTCTGTCTATTGTGCTGGGATCTTTCACCTGGCTTGTAGGTGCGGCTTGGGGATGGAACGCTTTCGGCTGGATGTTTACCCAACTGGGCTATCACGACTTCGGCTGCTCAGGAATTGTACATGGGATATCAGGTTTCTTTACGCTGGGCGTTTTGCTGAATTTGGGCCCCAGAATTGGCAAGTATGACGAGAACGGCAATCCCAAACCGATTTTGCCTCACAACCTGCCGCTGACCATGGTGGGGCTGATGCTGATTTTTGTCGGCTTCTACGCCTTTCTGGCCGCCTGCATGATTTATCTGCCCGGATATGAGAAGGAAACCACGATCTACGGCACCCCGATGACCCTAGCCTCGATTGGGGTCAGCACCACTTTGGCACTGGCTGCCGGACTGGTCGGAGCCTACATTTCATCGAAGGGCGACCCGTTCTTCACGATCTCTGGCGGGCTAGCCGGCATCATCACTGTCGGCGCAGGCATGGATCTCTACCATCCTTCGATTGTGATCATCCTGGCTTTTGTGGGCGCTTTCTTGATGCCCAAGGTGATCATTGCCGTTGAGCGAGCCGGAATAGATGATGCCGTTGGAGCAGTGGGAGTACACGGCTTCTGTGGACTGCTCGGCGCGGTGCTGGTGGGCATTGCAGCGGCAGGATTTCCGCAAGGAGAAGGCATTCCGTTGATCAATTTGTTTGGTCAAGTAGTCGGTGCGGTGGTTTGCGTCGTGTTGCTGGGCTTCATTCCTGGCTATGGCACCAGTTGGCTGCTGAAAAAGTTCAACCTGCTGCGGGTGTCGCGGGAAGAGGAAATCGCGGGGCTTGATCTCTCTGATCTGGGCGTAGAAGGCTACCCGGAATATGTCACTCCTTCTTTTGTGACGCACCTAACCCGCACTGATGTGCCCGCACGCACAACAGCGGCTAGCCCTAAAGAATTAGCAGCAGAATAAGGAAGGGAATATGACAAGTCCATTTGCAACTTACGAAGAGTTCGCTGAAGTCGATGGGGCAATGTATACCTTTGCCAACAATCCGACGATGATTGGAATTCTGTTGGCAATCTGTTTTGCCATCACGGTCTATTTCTTCTATGCCTCTTTCAACCTGAAACAAGAAACCACTGGCAAAACTCCAGCCGTTCTGGGCATTGTTTTAGCGCTGGTGACAACAGCCGGTTCTTTGCTGCATTCCCAACCTCCAAAACAGTCACCCTCCGCCACTAACCGCCACCGTTCTACCGAGACGACGGTGAGCAGCAAGAAATGGCAGCCTCTAGCGCTGTTGGGCATGATGGGAGCTAGCACCACCCTAGTTGGGTCAAAAAAACGCCGCTCGGCTGCTCGACCAGGACGCAGAGCAAACCGCCGTTAGATTAGCAGGGGCAGGTTTTGCCGAGTTTTGCCAGCCAGGTAGGGGCAGGTTTTGCCGAGTTTTTTGCAACAAAGCAACCATCTTAACTACTCAACCTGCCCTTAACTTAACCCGCCCTTACCGATGGGTTAGCGGTAAGTAGGGAGCGTTGGGGTGACACGGCTACGGCTCAGCAGCGCATCTTCACAGTAGTCATTCAGAAAAGGGGTGCGATAGCCTGCCTGCGTCCAGAGAATCGGAAAAAAGCTCTCATCCATTCTCAGATTATTCGTGTGTTTATAACGCCCGTAGATATAACCCGGTCTATTGGTGGGATGAAATTGAGTATGTGCTGGAATTGTATGTAGCCCAATACTGTGAAATATGCCTTCGGTACGGGTTGTTTTACATAAGCCATGCCAAGTTTTGCCGTGGTGAAAAGCGCATCCTCCGGCAGGAACCTCTACAAGAACCAGTTCAGGATCAGCAACGCCCGCCTGTTCAGCAGCTTGCAGCATCGCCCAACGGTAGTCTTTTACCGGAACGTGGAATTCTCCCTCAACGTTGATCAAATCCCATTGGTGCGATCCTTTGGCATAGATGAGCGTACCGTCGGCAGCGGTTGCATGATTGAGTGCAATCCAACAGGTCATCATTGCGGGCGGATCGAGGTAGTCGATGTAGGCTCCGTCTTGGTGCATGGCAATCTCTGTCGCGCCGGGAGGTTTCATCCATAGGCTGTCCTGACCGATGCGGGCCCCGTCCCATCCGGCTAGGGTAGCGGACAGGCGACCAATTTCAGCAGAAAGCACTAGGCTGGCAATGGTGAGATCGCATTTCCAAGCGTTGCAAATTTCTCGCGTGATGTTAGGCAGGCTCAGCCCCGGTCGCCAGTGCCATTCGTCTGGGTAAATGCCAGTTTCAAACTTGCCGTGAAACAAAGGTTCCATGCGTTCAATTAATTGTTCAGGCAAGCCGCTGGGCAAAAAGTTTTCCAATATTAGAAAACCATCTGTTTGGAATTGCTGAATCTGTGCATCCGTTAGTTGAATAGGCTGATATTCCGACATTCTCACTTCTCCTTGCATAAGTGAACTGGCTTTTCCTGGCAATTTTTTCCTGGCAATTTTTTCCTGGCAATTTTGACAAAAAGTTAGGTGAAAGCTTGATCAAGAAATGGGTTGATAACTTGTTATAATAAGTCCGTTAAGCTAAAAAAATGTATTGCCAATTACGTTCAGCAGTGTTTTTTTAAGTATTAATTCAGCAACTCACTCATCGTATCTATCCACTGCTAATCTTCTCTCTGATAGATTTTCTCTAAGTTGCGTTTAGAGTAGGGTTTATATGATTCCAACCGTTCATCCTGGCTATTTACATCTTGTCGCTAGCGATTTTGATGCTTGTCCGATGAGCTATGTCGCTTCAGATATTCGATCGGTTACGAACCTGAACTGGCGCGTGCCGTTGCGCTCGATTAGGGCTGGAACCTGTTTGGCACAATTTACCGATGGCAGATTTTTACAGCAGCCTGCAAACTGGAAAATACGACGCGATCTGGTTCAATCAAGCCATTACACCCGAACGACAGCAGTGGGTTGATTTTTCCCGTCCCTACGGTTTGTTTGATGAAGCAGTGCTGGTGCGGCAGGAGCGCGCGGTTCAGGCGGCGGCAGATCTGGCGGGGCTGCGAGTTGGCGGATTGGCAGACAGTACAAACATTGCGTTGGCGGCGAGTTTCCCAGAGGTGCAGACGGTTCCCTATCCCGGTAGTGACAAAGTGTTACCCGAAATGCTGGCAGCCCTACGATCGGGAGAAATCGACGCGCTGATTGATGATGAACTGGTGTTAGTTGTCGCCGCAGAAGAAGATGTGAACTTGAAGCTGGCGTTTAGCGTCCCGACCCGCGTTCCGTTTGCCATTGGAGTCCGCAAAGGCAATGCCGAACTGCTGACTGCGATCAACACAACTTTGGAAGACTTGATCGCCGACGGCACAATGTCCCGCCTGTGGGCAACCTGGATTCCTTGGAAGCCCTTTCCATTTGCTGCCATTTCTCAAACATGAAATTATTTGATCTCGTAGTGTGAGATACAAAGCTGTTATAACAAGTTGGATTTACTAGACCCCATGAGGTCTTATTTATCATCCATTCTGGGAGGCGATCTGTGACTGGAGTTCTGACGAAAGCAACAACGCTGACGGATTTAGAAGCCTACGTGACAGCCGAAGGTCGCGCCGATTTGGTGCAACAAGTCCGGGCAAAAATCGATCAGCTTGGCGTTCAATACATTTACTACCAGTTCATTTCAGTGACCGGACGGATCGTTGGCAAAGGTGTGCCTGCTGATCATTGGGAAACGATTGCAGAGCGGGGCATTCAGCTAGTTTATGGCGCAACTGCAAACCTGTTTCTCGATCGGCATCGCAATTACATCGGCTATGGCCCAGAAGCCGCCGAACTGGTTGCCATTCCTGACCCAGATACTTTCTGTCAGTTGCCGTGGGATAAACGAGTAGCGCGGGTTTACTGCACTTGCTTTCGCAACCGGGAAGAAGAAATCGATCCCGGAACCTACCTCACGTCCGACTGTCGCGGCAATCTCAGACGAATCCACGCCGAGTTTCAGCAAACCCACGGACTTCAGTTGCGGCATGGCTGCGAACCCGAAATGATGTGGCTGAAAAAAGGAGCCGATGGGCAACCTGTGGGCGGCGTCACGAAACCCAACTGTTACCAAATCGATCAATTTGAGGAACTGCGTCCTGTCTTTTTGCGTGTGATTGAGTATAGCCGCGCCATGGGTTTAGATATGATCCAAGGCGATCACGAAGATGCACCCGGACAGTTAGAGCTAAATTTCACCTTTGATGATGCCTTGCGTACCTGTGACCGTCTCACTACCTATCGTCAAATTT
>JAAUQT010000249.1 GCA_012033495.1 Cyanobacteria bacterium RM1_2_2
TCGTCTCCCACATACATCTCTGCTAGCTCTTCGTAATATGCCATTTGTGTTCTGGCAATCGAATCCGCTCTTGAAACGCAATCGCATAGTTGTAATCACCCGCATCGATCGCTTTAGCGACACGAGAGTTTGCCCCATCCGCGCCGATTACCATATCCACTTGCAGCGTTTTAGCAATTCCTTCAACGCTACCGTCAGAATGATCGGCATAGTGCAGAGTATATGGCTGATTCCGATTTACAGGAATCTCTAACGTGTGTACGGTGCCATTAATTAGGGTTGCGCCTAATTTAGCGGCTCGGTCGCGCAAGAAGCCATCCAAAACTTCTCGGCGACACATGCCAATATATTCGTCTTGCTTTAGGGTCTGCCCAATATTGACTTCAATGTTAGAAGGAGAAATCATTTTCATCTTCCGCACTTGGCGATCGATGATTTCGGGCGGAAGGTCAAATTCACTCACCATGCACAGGGGAATTGCCCCACCGCAAGGCTTCGCGTTGTCTAACTTTCTTTCAAATAAGAAGGTTTCAATTCCAGCTTTTGCTAATGTCTCAGCAGCCGAGGAGCCTGCCGGACCCGATCCAACCACAGCAACCCGCAGTGTCAAAGGTTCTTCTCCCAATCTCTTGAGGCTACGCAAAGCATCGTATCACGGACGTTACAGCCATTTCCGCTTCGACTCACTAAAAGGCGCTGAATTGAAACAGACCTTAACATATTTGCCCTTTTCTACGGCTGTAATGGCGCTCTCATTAGGCTACAGTCAATGGTTAGGATTAAGAAAGACCCATCAACGCTGCAATTCCTTTACTTCTCGTTACGTTCAGCCTGAGATTCATCCAACCTCAGTGGGATTCAGTCCCCCTGCACTGGAGGTGAGGACGAAACAATGGGAATAAGCGATAATGATCCCGATGATCCAACGCATCAGGTCATTCCGTCATCGCGTTATCTGTTCTGCCGACCTGTTCTGCCGATTTACTTGCCGACTTCCGTTTGCCATGCCACTTAAGCTCTCTCAAATTCACGAAATCCTTAATTCCAAACGTGACGAATTTTCTGCCTTTAATCAGGAAACCTGGAAGCAGTTACAGAATTACCGAACGGTGCTGGCGAATTTGAATGCGGCAGGCGAAGCAGAAATTCGGCAACAGTCGATCAGGTATCCGATCAATTTAGGCGCTCGGCTCTTGGAACCGTTGGAGCAAGCAACCTATGGCGTGATTCCGTCGCGGTTGTCATGGCAAAGCAAAGAGCAAAGTTTGGCCTGGGTGCGGCAGCGGTTGACGGGCATCACTACCTTTGCCGTAGATGGCTCGCAGATTTATCCGGGTAAAGATTTGTCGATTCCAATCGCGCTGGTACAAATCGGCTGGTTTGAGAATCTCCATTTGCCGACCGGAGAATACGAGAAGGACATTGCGTTGGATGTGATGACGCCCAGCGATTTACAAGTCGGAAACAGCGGCGATCCGGTTGATCGACGGGTGAACATGCGCCGCTTTCAGATGGAAACGGAACGGCTGATCGACTACATCAAAGCGCACCCCAAAGCAAAAGATTGCCTGGTGTTTCTCGATGGCTCGCTGATTGCCACCTTTGCCGAAGCCTTTGAAGCGAAAAGCCGCCAGTTTTATGTCGAGTGCTTGCTCGATTTGCTAGCTACCAGCCAGAAATATGAAGTGCCACTCGTTGCCTACATTGACACGTCCTACGCCCAAGACTTGTCTGTGATGCTGCGGACGCTCTACGACCTGCCTGCTTCGCAGTCGATCCACGATGCCCAGTTGCTCAACAAATACATGGAATGGGGCGACCGCACGCCGCTATTTCTCTGTCAGCGATCTGGCATTCTTGGAGAGTATGAAGATCAGGCTGACCAAATTGCCTTTACCTACCTCAAAACCAACCGCGACAGCTACCCTGCCCGCCTCGAAATTCCGCTGTGGGTCTACCAAGCAGGGTTGTTAGATCGCGTGATCGACTGGGTGCGCGGTGAGGTGATTATCGGCAGCGGCTACCCCTACGTGATCGAAACTGCCGACCAAACCGCCGTACTGCAAGCCGCCGATCGACAAGCTTTCTTCAAAATTCTGCAAGACTGGGCAGAGCAAGAAGACCTGAACCTGCACTTCTCCCGCAAGATGGTGAGTAAGGTGCGGCGGCGGTGAGGGTGGGTGTTCTTACAGCAACCAATTATCCAAACTCAAGGCAGGTATACGCTCAAATTCACGGGTATTTGCCGTAATGTCTGGCAACGTAGTGAGCAAGGAAAGAAAAGAATTGGCAGGAATGGGTTCAACAATCAGGCGATGCCCTTCTTTGCGTAACAAAACCTCTGTACCCGATAGGGCAAGCTCATGGGGAATGGTTAGGATTTGATCTTGTCCACTCATTAATAGAGAAACATGGCGTGATTGCATAAATACCTCCCTTTGTTTTTTATTTCGTAGAACTGAAGCTATCACCCATCTACTCATAATCCTGCACAATCCGCCCCAACCCTGTTCCTGGATAGTAGTTCGCCAAAATTTGATGGTAAGTATAGCCCTGTTCTGCCAAGTTTAAGGCTCCAAGTTGGCTCATGCCGTGACCCTGAAAGGCTTCTGCCACAATGTCATCGGATGCCGCATACAGCGATTCCACAATCCCGCCCCGATAGCTGACAAACTCTCCGGCGGTGGCGTCTACGGCCTGACTGGTTTCGGGGGCTTCCCGATCGATGCCGCTATACACCTGATAGTATTCTGTTGCTCCCATATGGAACAGCGAACTCATCGGCTTGAAGTAGTAGGTCAACGCATAGGAGCGAGCCGCCACCGACTGAGCCTTTAACGCTTCTGGCTTCCAGCTTGGCGACACTTCGCTAGCTACAACGCTATGCAGATAGTGACGTAAATTCACCAAATTCACCGCCCAAATTTTGCCGCCATCGTTGACCAGCAGCAGCCTGCCGCGATAGGTGCGGTCGCCGAGGGTAAACAAATTGCCGTTCGCGGGTTCGATCAAAATAATCGAAGGGAGTTGCGTTCCATTTAGTCCAAGTCCGCTGCCGTCGGGTTGAACGCCGTAGCTTGTGCCTGCTGCCAAAGTGAGCAAAGGGTTGCGATCTTGATCCATCACCGCTGCTTCCGCCGCACTGCCGACGCTCAGAGCCGGAACCCCTTCGGCAATCGCTACTCGCATTTCAATCAGCGAATCTACCATGCTCGATGCTGGGACAAACTCCTGCTTATACTGCTGATTCACAGCCTGCTGTTCGGGCGTCAGGGCGGGAGGTTGGGGGGAGGCTGGCTCAGCCGCAGATTCAGGGGGAGGGCTTGATTTGGTAGCAGTTTTAGCAGGTTTAAGCGGTGAAGGGAAGGGAGGGTCTAGCGACGGAGGCAGTAAGGTGGTCGGCAGAGCAGTCGTGGGCAGCGGGACTGCCGGAGCCGCAGAAGCAGCCGGAGGCGGGGCAGCCTGACGCCGATAGACCAGCAGCAAAACTCCTGCCACCTGAAGCGCCGCCAATAAAGACAGCAACAGCAAGGGATAGCGCTTGAAAAACTGAACAACCTGCGATTTTGTCATGATCTCGATCATCTCGGTAAATAACAGCGAGATTGGAGCAGTTGGAACAAACCAAAATCTAGCAAATAAATCTGAATGTGCATGATGAATGCCCGTCCGGCAATCTTCTCAGTTTCATCTTTTCAACAGATTCTCACAGCGGTCGGGTCGAAATGTAACACTTTGCAACATATAATATGAAAGTCGATATGACATAACTCACTGCACAACTCACCGAAGGTAGAAGCATTACATGCGGGTTGCAATCGCTGGAGCAGGACTAGCCGGACTTGCTTGTGCCAAGTATCTCACTGACGCCGGACACACCCCCATCGTTCTAGAAAGCCGAGATGTATTGGGTGGTCTGGTGGCCGCCTGGAAGGACGAAGAGGGCGACTGGTACGAAACGGGGCTACACGCCTTTTTTGGAGCCTATCCCAACATGCTCCAACTGCTGAAGGAATTAGGAATCGAAGATCGGTTGCAGTGGAAGCAACACACGCTGATCTTCAACCAGCCCGAAAAGCCAGGAGTGCTGTCGCGCTTCGATGTGCCTGACATTCCGGCTCCGTTTAACGTGATTATGTCGATCATTCGCAACAACGACATGCTGACGTGGGAGCAGAAAGTCCGATTTGCGATTGGTCTCACGCCTGCGATTGTGCGGGGACAAAAGTACGTGGAAGACATGGACAAATACAGCCTGCTGGAATGGCTGCGGCGGCAGGGCATCGGGGAACGGGTCAGCAGCGATGTATTCATTGCGGCTTCCAAAGCGCTGACGTTCATTGATCCGGATAAAGTCTCTGCGACGATTATCCTGACGGCGCTGAACAAATTTCTGCAAGAACGCTACGGCTCCAAAATCGCTTTTCTGGATGGATCGCCCACCGAACGCCTCTGTCAGCCCATCGTAGACTACATTGAGGCGCGGGGCGGCGAAGTGCATCTGAAAAAACCGCTGAAAGAGATTCTGCTGAACCCAGACGGCAGCGTTCAAAGCTTCCTGATTCGCGGGCTAGATGGCGCACCCGACCAAACCGTCACCGCTGATGCCTACGTTTCTGCGATGTCGGTAGACGTGATGAAGGTGCTGATGCCGCACTCGTGGCGCTCTGATCCGTTTTTCCAGAAGCTGGACGGCTTAGAAGGCGTTCCGGTAATCAACCTGCACCTCTGGTTTGACCGCAAGCTCACCGATATCGATCAGCTTTTGTTCTCGCGTTCAGATCTGCTTAGTGTCTATGCCGATATGAGCGTCACCTGCAAAGAGTATGCCGACCCGGATCGCTCGATGCTGGAACTGGTGCTGGCTCCGGCAAAAGACTGGATCGACAAATCAGATCAAGAAATTATCGATGCCACGATGGTCGAAATCAAAAAACTGTTCCCGCAGCACTTTGAGGGCGACCATCCGACCCAGTTGCGGAAGTATAAAGTTGTGAAAACACCGCGCTCGGTTTATACTGCTTCTCCCGGACGGCAAGCCTATCGCCCGGAGCAGGTGACGCCTGTTGCAAATTTCTTCTTGGCAGGAAGCTACACCATGCAGCAGTATCTCGGTAGTATGGAGGGCGCGGTGCTTTCTGGAAAGCTGGCGGCAGAAGCAATTGGTGAACGAGCAACGGCTCTCGATCCGTCTACTTCTGCTAAAGTGCTGGCAGTTTCTTAGCTTGCCCATCCTGCTCAATGCTGCTAATTTGGGCAGATTCACCAACTGTAAAGAGCAAATGCGCTGAAAGTTGGTGCTTTGATTGCATCTTCATAGGAGAATAGCTGATAGCCGATTGCTCTGAAGCAACTTCTAGTCAACCCTCAGCTTGCGATGTAATGCTGCAATTGCCTGAATCCCCTCGTATTACGACTCTGGCTCCTCTGGAGGATGCCTACGAACTTTGCCGCCAAATTACGGCAGAGTATTCCAAAACCTTTTATCTAGGCACACTCCTGATGCCAGAGGAGAAACGTCGAGCAATCTGGGCAATCTATGTCTGGTGTCGGCGCACGGATGAGCTAGTAGACGGCCCGCGATCCAACCTCACCACCGATGCCACTCTGGATGAATGGGAGCAGCAGCTAGAAGCTGTGTTTGCTGGCCATCCGATCGAAGATGCAGACGTGGCGCTGGTCGATGCCCTAGAGCGATTTCCGATTAGCATTCAGCCGTTCCGAGACATGATCGCCGGACAGCGCATGGATCTCTACCGCAGTCGCTATGAAACCTTCGAGGAACTTAACCTCTACTGCTACCGAGTTGCAGGCACGGTTGGCTTGATGACCACTCCGGTCATGGGCATGGATATGAGCTACAAAACAACGCCGTGGGCAAATGCGCAGATGATCAAAAGCCCGGAGCCAGAAGCAGTGGCGCTCGGCATTGCCAACCAACTCACCAACATTTTGCGAGATGTGGGCGAAGATGCGCGGCGCGGTCGAATTTACATTCCGCTAGAAGATTTGGCTCAGTTTGGCTATAGCGAAAAAGACCTATTGAATGGTGTTGTAGACGAGCGGTGGCGTGCGTTAATGCAGTTTCAAATTGCCCGCGCTCGCCAGTTTTTACTGAAGCCGAAACTGGAATCAGTGCCCTCAGCCCAGATGCCCGCTTCCCGGTGTGGGCAGCGCTGATGCTCTATCGTGGCATTTTGGATGTGATCGAGCGCAACCAATACGATGTTTTTCATACCAGAGCCTACGTTCCCGGCTGGCGCAAGTTCTTCTACCTGCCGTTGGCGAAGATGCGAGCAGAAGTGCTGTAGGAGCGGAACATGCAGGTTTGTAAGCTGCCAGCCCCACTGCAACCGGGTGATTTGCTTTGGGTTGTGGCTCCCAGCGGCGCACTGCGGGAACGAGAAGCGTTAGAAAAAGGCATCGCTATCTGGCAGGCTCGTGGCTATCGGGTGGAACTTGCGCCCGGATACGGCGATCGCTGGGGCTATTTGGCTGGAACCGACGAGGCGCGTCGATCGCAATTGCAGATGGCGCTTCAAGATCCTGACTGTCGCGGCATTCTTTGTTTACGGGGTGGTTACGGCGGGGCAAGGCTGCTGGAAAACTGGCAGTGGAAATTACCTGATCCCAAGTGGCTGATCGGCTTTTCAGATATCACCAGTTTGCTGTGGGGGTTGGCAGGGCAAGGCATCTCTGGAGTTCACGGGCCGCTTTTAACGACGCTCTACGCTGAGCCGGATTGGTCAGTGCAGCGGTTGTTTGACTGGGTAGAAGGGCGTTCAGTGGAGTCGCTATCGGGCGTGGGTTGGAGCGGCGGTCAGGCAAGGGGAATATTGCTGCCTGCCAATTTGACAGTTGCCACTCACCTGCTCGGAACTGCGGCTCAGCCCCATCTTGAAGATGTGATTTTGGCATTTGAAGATGTTTCGGAAGCGCCCTATCGCCTCGACCGGATGCTAACCCAGTGGCGGATGATGGGCAAGTTTGAGGGGGTGAAAGGCATCGCCTTAGGACGGTTCAGCCAATGTGACCCAACCCCCAATATTCCGAGCTTCACGGTGGCGGAAGTGCTGCGTGAG
>JAAUQT010000020.1 GCA_012033495.1 Cyanobacteria bacterium RM1_2_2
CATGGGCAATGATGACATCCAAGGCGACAGCGGCAATGACAAGATCATTGGTGACAATGGCGATGACACGCTAGAAGGAGGGGAAGGACGCGACCAGTTGCGCGGCAGCGACGGGCAAGACATCCTCAAAGGCGGCGACGGCAATGATGAATTAGTTGGCGAAGCGGATCGAGACACGCTCAACGGCGATGATGGGCGAGATCGGCTAGAAGGCAACGACGGCAACGATCTCCTTGCGGGTGGAAATGGCAACGATCGGCTATTGGGCGGCAAGGGTCGGGATGAACTTAACGGGCAGAAAGGTCGGGATTCATTGAGCGGCGCAGATGGCCGCGATCGACTCACAGGTGGCAGCGGCAGCGACACGCTAGCGGGCGGCAAAGGCGCAGATGAATTGCTTGGTCAAGATGGCAACGATGTTTTGATTGGCGGTGACGGTGCTGATCGGCTGCTTGGCGGGAGTGGACGGGATGTTTTGCGCGGCGAAGGCGGTAGAAACCGAGTGCGAGGCAATGAAGGTCGAGATATTTTTGGGTTGCAACGCGGCGACGGCTTCACCATCATTGAAGACTTCCAAAACCGACGAGATCGACTGGGTCTAGAGGATGGGCTATCTCCAAACAACCTGACCATTGCTGCTGCGGGCGCAAACACGACGGTGATTCGCTTCCGAAATGATTTGCTGGCAAGGCTCGAAGGAACATCCGTTAGTTTAATTAACCGGGACGATTTTACCTTTATCTGAACCCTGATCTGACTGAACCCTGATCTGAAACGAGTGTTTGAAGCTAGGGGCTGTGATCCATTCCAGCTAGAACCCTGACGATGGCAAGCCTGTTTTTGGAGGCGGGCGTGATCAAGCGGATGCTCCAAGCGTTTGACCATTCATGGATGACGCGCCCTAACTCAAGTTGAAAAAACTGGCAGTCAGGTTTGGCCAAGCTGGGAAGCATATCCCCCCACTCGAACGCCAGTCCTGCTGCCAATTGTTTGAATCTAGAGTCTAGATTTGACTGATTAAATTAAACAACCTGTCCCAAATTGCTTTGCAGCAGCGTTGTGTCCAAAACCACCGCTACTAGATTGCCTTGTCGCAAAATGAAGGTGTCAGCAGCGGCTGTGCCTGATCCTAAAACTGGATCATTCGCGTTGCCGTATTCAATGGTGTAGCTGGTGTTGCGATCTAACAGATTGAGTCTGTCTCCTTCAGCGAGGCTAAAGTCTGCAAGGATAGCATAGCCACTGCCTGCCACAGGTCTAGAAGCAGCCGTTCCTGCCAAGTAGTCTGAACGAAGATTAAACACATCTGCACTGCTGCCACCATACATCTCATCTCGCTCAACCACACCGCCCGTAACTTTAGTGGCATGAGAATTGATCACATCCCGGCCGCTACCGCCACCACCAGAAAGGAAGTCAGAGCCAAAGCCACCCGTGAGGAAGTCTCTTCCGCCATCTCCCAGCAGGATGTCGTCTCCATCACCGCCATCAAGGGTGTCAGTGCCGAGTCCGCCATATAGAGTGTCATTGCCCAACTCACCGTTGAGTCTGTCATTACCCGCGCCACCAAACATCAAGTCCTTGCCATCACCACCAGATAAGATATCGTTGCCAGCGTCGCCTCGAATCTCATCATCGCCTTCACCGCCATTCAGCGTATCTACCCCTGCGTTGCCAAATACAAAGTCATTGCCAGCCCCACCATCAACAAAATCATTACCATCACCTGCTTCAATGGTGTCGTTTCCGCCTCTAGCTTCTATGCGGTCATTGCCTGCTAAGCCGAAAATGGTATCGTCCGTATCTTCGCCAAAGAGCAAGTCGTCGTCAATTGTGCCGATTAAGTTTGCCATGAAAGTTTCTCCTACGGTATTTACTGAAGCCTTGTTATGACATAGCGTGCTTCCAACCCTGCCAAAAGCGGGCTGATAAGTTCGCAAAACCTAGCATTCAGGAATGAGCTTAAGGCAGTGCTATGCCGAGCAGAGCCAAGAGCAATTGAGTGACTCGCCATTCACAGCTTGTCGTGCTACTTGTTAAAAATACAGACTGAAAATCAGCCGAAACCTCTGCTACAGCAGTAGCAATACCGACTAGGGATAGAAATTAACAACTTGTAGGGGGTGTCCTTATTTACTCAGATAAACAAACTGTCGATCTGACAAAAGTTGCAGTTGGTTTAATTTCTCGTCCCAAACGTTAGATGAATGCTAGTTCGTCAAAACCGTGAGTAGTGCGTTCCCAAAATTTCTGCAATTTTCACAGTCGCAAAATCGACTCGTGTAACACTGCTGTCCGTTCAGGAATGCAGAAGTGTGAGCAGCAATACCATTTACCATTCCTCAATAAAACCCTCCGGACAAAACAGAGGCAATTTGAATTTTGTCTGATCAAAGGCAGAAGATGGAGGAGATGAGGGAGAAGCTTGAGGTGATGCAACTTCTCACTTCTACCTGCACTTCGCATCTACCATCAGATGGGCGATATTTTTCATCACTGATTGAGCTTGCCAGCCAAGAAACTGCTTGGCTTTGGTGGCATCTCCACAGCTAATTGCAATATCGGTCGGGCGGTAGAGGCTCTGGTCGATCTCAACGTGATCTTGCCAGTTCAAGCCAAGGTAGGTAAACACTTCTGCTACAAAGTCTGCCAGTGAGTGAGTCTGCCCTGTAGCAATCACAAAATCATCCGGCTGCTCTTGCTGTAACATGCGATACATGGCATCCACGTATTCGGGCGACCAGCCCCAGTCGCGTTGAATGGAAGTGTTGCCTAAGTACAGCTTGGCAGATTTACCGTTGGCAATTTCGCAGGCAGTCGCCACAATTTTTTGGGTGACAAACCGCTGTGGGCGCAGGGGCGATTCGTGGTTGAACAAAATTCCCGAACAGGTAAACAGATGATAGGCTTCTCGATAGTTTGCCACTTGCCAGAAGGCCGCAGCTTTGGCTACCGCATAGGGGCTACGCGGACGGAAGGGAGTGGTTTCGGTGGCAGGCATCTTACCCGTATCGCCAAAACACTCGCTGGAACCGGCATTATAGAGTTTGATGGGTGCGCCAATAAACCGAATGGCTTCTAATAAATTCAACGTGCCCAGCGTAATGCTTTCCATCGTTTCCACAGGTAGCTCAAACGAAAGCCCTACTGAGGTTTGCCCGGCTAGGTTATAAATTTCATCCGGCTGCACTTTGTTGATCACCTGCAACACGCTGCGAAAGTCGTTGAGCGCCATTGAGCAAGTTTTGACCTGATCTCGAATGCCTAATCGCGCCAGATTTTGAAACGTAGACATTTGGGCATCTCGTGACGTGCCGCAGACGGTATAGCCTTTGCTGAGCAGAAGTTGGGCGAGGTAGGCTCCGTCTTGCCCAGAAATGCCGCAGATGAGTGCTGTTTTCATGACCGATCGAGTTCCGTGAATCCTATACGCCTCATGTGTAGAGTGCCCAAGAATTCAATTGGCATCCCGATCGGCTCACATCAGCGAGATGGAAACGCTGGTGTTGTTGAGTAGGAGTAGGAATCTAGAAGATCCCCGGCTTCTCAATCGGCATAATTTAGTCAGCGTCAAATGGTCATAACAGAAGCCGGAGATCTGGATCAAGCCTACTCACGGTTTCTGAATTGTGAAGGAAATGGGGTCTGGAGTCGCAATAGGCAAGTTAGGCAACTGCGGTTCGCTTTGGGTTGGGGTTTGAGAGGAATGGAGGACAGGCGGTAACTGAAGCTCGTCAGACTGGATTTTTTCCAACTGGTTTTTTTCAGACGGCATCTCTCCTGCTTCGATGGTCGGCTCGATCCAAGCGGCAGAAAGTTCTGAGGGCAAATTGTTATTCTCGCGCAGGGAAGGCATCCACTGATTTGCATTCGAGAGCAGCGCCAACAGCAGACCCGCTGCGCCATAAAACGGGACTGGGAGCGTCAGTCCTTGAAACCACTGATAAAGTTCAGTCATACCAAACACGACCACCAGACAAACCAACCAAAATTTCATGCCACCGTTTGCTTTGGATGAAAGGATTTCTCTCAGGATAGCGGCAAGCTGGCTCGGCGGATAAACCGTTGGGGCAGGTTTTGCTTCAGGTTTTGCCGTAAGCCGATCATTGTGCTGCGAAACCTGCCTGTACAAAAGCTGCCTGTACATACCTGTACCAGGGTGTTTGTTTGGGTGCAGCAAACGGATCATTGGGCTGTGAAACCTACCCGTACAAGAATTTGGGTTTCTAGAAATCTCCTGTACTGGAGCGCCAGTCGGTTTGCAGCCCTGAACCCATGTCGAGCGTATCTGCCATTTTTCCGCCGTCGTGGTAAGCCGCCAACAGCACTTCGCTGGTTTTACCCCAGCCAATTGTGCCAGTTGCGTCGATGCCAATTGCGCCAAAATCTCGTTGCCGCGTTTGGGCTTCCTGAAACGAGCGGGCGATTGCTTCTGAAAATGGCATTCCGTCGGTAGTGCGAATCACAATCCGCGCTGCCAAACATTCTTCAATGATGTGTTCGCCGATTCCGGTGCAGCTAATCGCCGCCTGAGCGTTAGCATAGTTACCGGCTGGCATGGCTGAATCACTGACACGCCCGATCCGCTCGAAGCCTTTGCCCCCCGTGGAAGTGCCCGCCACTAGCTTCCCATAGGCATCCAACGCCACTACGCCAATCGTGCCGCGTCCGGCTTCACTGACCAGTTCTCGTTCTGCCACGACGCCTGCCATTGCCTTATCAAAATTGCCTTCCCGTTCCAAGATCCATTCTTGAAGGCGCAGTTTGGTTAGCGGATCGTAGTAGGGCAGTTGCAGTTCTCGCATCAGTTCTAATGCGCCAATGTCTGAAAGCACTCGATCATCTGAGTTTTGCAAAAATTCGGCCAGTTCAATCGGATTTTTGACCCGCGCCGCATTAATCACGCCGCTAAAGCGTTGCGACAGCCCGTCCATTAAAGCAGCGCTCATGCGAATTTGCCCATCCGACTGCAACACCGAACCTGTTCCGGCGTTGAAGCGTGGATCGTCTTCTAGCATTTGACAACCCCGCACCACGGCAGCTTTGGCATCGGCTCCGGTAAGCAACAATCCGTAAACTTCGGTAACAACGGCATAAAGCGATTGACGCACCGCCTCTGCCCCTGCTTTACCTTTAAGGGAGCTTCCTGCTCCGCCATGAATAATCAGCTTGGGCTGAATAGAACCCATTTTCATAGTTGTGAGACCCTTTCTGAAATTTTTCCGAAATTTTCTAGAATGAGAAGCAGGCTCTGAGGGTGTAAATTGCCAGTCGCAGAGCGCAACCTTCATGCTGCTAGGGTCTGCCATCCATACCAGCTAAAACCCTGATCATGGCAGGGCGACAGCCCCTAGCCTGCTTTGGGGAACGGGCGCGATCCGGCGAATGCGGCAAGCGTTTGACCCTTCATTTTTGACCATGATGACCATGAATAGATGACGCGCCCTAGGGTGACGTTCAGTTAAGTCGGCTTCAGGAGAACTCAAAAAACTCGATCGCCTCAACTCTGCGAAACGAGAACTGACTTGATAAAACTCAAATTTGGTGCTCGAAGCCGTAGCTCATTTGACAATATTTGAAAATATCAGAATCTAGGGCGGTTTTAACTTTCTTCCTCGGTCGGCTTAGCACTTGTTCGCCTGCGGCGGCAACGCTCTGAGCAATATTTCACCTCGTCCCAACAATCTTCCCACTTCTTGCGCCAAGCAAATGGACGCTGACAAACAGGACACATCTTACTCGGCAAATCCGATTTTGATCGAACTCGTCCCATAGAGAAAAGCGGTAGAGGTAGGGTAATGTATTTCCCATGCTACAACGCTGACTGAGCGAATTCTATTTCTGATGGTGTTCATGTCCCTTTCCCACATTCGGATTATTCTCGTTGAACCGGCTGGCGCATTAAATGTGGGTTCGGTGGCGCGAGTGATGAAAAATATGGGGTTGCGGCATCTGGTGTTGGTGAATCCGCAGTGCGATCCAAGCGGGGAAGAAGCCCGCCTCATGGCAGTTAAAGCCACCGACGTGCTGGAAGCGGCTGCCGTGGTGCAAACCCTACCTGAAGCGCTGATAGGCTGTCAGCGGGCAATTGCGACGACCGGCATTGATCGAACTGCTCTCAACGTCACGTTAGAACATCCGCGAGAGGCGCTGCCGTGGCTGCTCGAAGGGCGATCACCTACACCGATTGCCTCAGCCCTGATTTTTGGTCGAGAAGATCGCGGCCTCAGCAAAGAAGAACTCAACTACGCTCAGCGGTTTGTGCAAATTCCGACTCATGCTGACTATTCCTCGCTTAATTTGGCTCAAGCGGTGGCCATTTGTGGCTATGAGCTAGCAGAAGGTGTCAGAACGGCCGCAGCGGGGCATCAAGAGCATCAGGCAACCGTCCAACTTAGCTCGGAACAGATGAGCCGCTTAGCCACACTCGATCAGCTAGAGGGCTATTATCAACAGCTAGAAATGCTGCTGCTTAAAATCGGCTACCTGCATCCTCACACCGCCGCCAGTCGGATGGAAAAAATGAGACGGATCTACAGCCGCGCCCAGTTATCTGAGACTGAGGTAGCGATGCTGAGAGGCGTGATCAGCCAGATGGAATGGGCCCTCAAAACTGAGCTTAAACCCTAGGAGATTTGCCCTGCCTTCTACAACTTGCCTTGATTTGCTTTGAGGGCAATCAGGTCGTCACTGCCACACTCGACGATGTGCTGGAGTGTTTTCCCTGGGTGTGCACATCGATTGAAAAACATATCCCACTCAGGTGCAAATGGTTCAGCAAGGGTTGCACCGTGGCAATCTCACTGGGTTGACCATGGTTTTGAGTTCCACCCTGCAAGCTGTGGGTACACAGTAGCTCAAGATGGGAAAGCAATATTGGCTGAGATTCATTGCTTCAGCTAGCTGTGAATCGATCGAGAGATGATGAAACCTTGGTAAGGTAAGAGGCTGACGGCTCTGCTGCGATGAGTTCTACCTCAAACACTTCGGCAAAACAGGCTGCAATTCGGAGCCGCACCTGAGCGATGTCAACATTAGGCACAAACTGCGCCAAACTGCCGACAGGTTTATCAGCAATGCCGCATGGCACAATCTGCTCAAAGCCGCTTAAATCTGGGCAGACATTCAGCGCAAACCCGTGCATCGTGATCCAACGACTGACTTTGATGCCAATCGCAGCGACTTTTCGCCCTTCGACCCACACGCCCGTCAGGTCAGGAATGCGCTCGCCCGTTAGCCCATAAGTTGCCAGCACTCGAATCAACACTTCCTCAAGCTGACGCAAATACCAGTGCAAGTCGGGGCGATGGTGTTTCAAATTAAGAATTGGGTAGCCGACAATTTGACCAGGGCAATGGTAAGTAATTTCGCCGCCTCGCTCAACACGGAGTAGCTGATGAGCAGAAGTTGCGGGATCAAATTTTAAGAAATCAAGACTTGCGCCCTGACCTAGCGTATAGATCGGCAGATGTTCAAGCAAAATCAATACATCGGCTAAATTTGGCTGCTGTCGTCGTTCAGCAACTAAGCCTCGCTGCCACGCCCAAGCCGTTTGGTAGGGAACTAAGCCTCGCTGATAAAGCCAGCACTGCCGGGAGTTTTCGCAGAATTCATGCATGATTTGTGCTGTTCGCCATTTGTTATGCTAGCGAAGCCAAGGGGTGGGGATCAAGCGTGGATGGACGGAAATTTATAACTTTAGAAGAGAGCTTAAATCAAGAAATATCAACGGATGCAAAAGATTTTAAACGACTCTGTCGTCCAGAATACAAGGTGCTAGGGTGTAAATATGACCCAAATTCTATCGGGGAGGAAGCTTTATGAAGCTTGTTATCCAGGGCAAAAACATCGAAATTACCGAAGCAATTCATGAGTATGTGCATCAAAAAATTGAAAAGGCAGTCAATCATTTCCAAAACCTGACAACCGAAGTTGATGTTCATCTCTCTGTTGCTCGCAACCCCCGGATAAATCCCAAACAAACCGCAGAAGTGACAATTTATGCCAACGGAGCCGTTGTGCGAGCAGAGGAAAGCAGCGAAAACCTCTATGCCAGCATTGACCTGGTTGCGAACAAAATTGCTCGTCAGTTGCGCAAGTACAAGGAAAAACGCCATGAAAAAACCCATGCTCCGGTCAAGGCGACTGAGGTGATCACGCCAGAGACGGTTGATTCTTCCTTGGTCGATACCGATCGGACGCCCACCTTACCGAATGAAGTGGTGCGGATGAAATATTTTGCGATGCCGCCCATGACGGTTGAGCAAGCCTTGGAACAGTTGGAGCTTGTTGATCATGATTTTTCATGTTCCGCAACACTGAAACTGGTGAAATTAACGTCATCTATGAACGCAACCACGGCGGCTACGGGGTAATTCAACCTCGCAACGGCAATGGCCACACCAACGGCAAGTTTGCTGAGATTGCTCATGCGGCAAAAGCAGCAGAAGCCGCTCGTCAAAAGTAGTCGTCAATCCAGGAGCAGGATTGATTCAACCGATCCTAGAATTGCCTGGAAGTCTGGTGGCTGCTTCCGTTGAGTTGCCTTCATTCAAGGACAAAAAACCAGATTTTTGGTAAAACTTACTCCCACTCGACTAGCCCAGTCATCCCCAGCAGCCTACTGCTCTACCTGGATGCAACTGGGCTTTTTTGCAGATTTCTGCTCCATTTATTCGCTACGATTTTTAAAGGATGTAACCTTTTTTAACAAGCAACTCGTGTTAGTAAACGCTTAAGATCAGGCAGTAAAAACTGCACTTCGGTTTAACCAGATTGGCGTCGTTATAGACACCTTGATGAAGGCATGTCTCGCTTTTCTCTTCTTGCATCAATGTATACCTATGCTTTTGTCTTGAACGTAGCTCAACCACTAGACTTACCAGAGGGCATTTGGGGGTCGTTGGAGCTAGTTTGCCTTAATCGACTCGCTGCCCTGGTTGAGCCAAATCTTTCTGCGGCGGCTTTGCACCGAAGTGATCGTCAACTGATGCAGGCAGTGCTATCGCATGATCGCGTGATTCAGGAGGTGTTTCAGCAAACGACGGTATTGCCGCTTCGATTCGGCACATACTTTACCTCCCGACAAGGATTGCTCGATCATTTGCGCTCCCATCAGGCTAAATATCTCAACAAACTGACCTCCCTGCAAGGCAAAGCTGAATACGTCCTGAAGTTGGTTCCAACCGCCTTCTCAGAGCCAACCATTGCCGCAGAGATGCCCAGACAAGCGAGTGCTTTAGACAAAAAGCAAATGGATCAGAAGCAGGAAAACTGGCAGCAGCAACAGCAAACCGAACTCCAGTCTTTGCTCAGCCTGATTAGCGAACACTACCCAGAAACCGTGCGCGGAGAAGCAACTGAAGGCATCGAGCGCATCTATCTACTCAGCGCCCAACAGCAACGACCTCAATTGCTGGCTCATTTGCAGAAGTGGCAGTTTCGGTTTCACTGCTGGGAGCTAAGTCTAGGAGAAAACTTGCCGCCCTATCACTTTGTTTAGGTTTAATCTATTTCGGGTTTAATTCCCCGCCCCTTGGGGCGCTCGTATTTAACTCATGTGAACCGGAATACCCCACCGCAAGCAGCGGGGTGAGTTTATTGTTCTAGGTTTAAACAAGCTAAGGGGTGGGTACTGGAGGTTGCTGGGTCGGAGGCTGTTGGGTTGGAGGCTGGGTTGGAAGCGGCTGAGTCGGTGTTTGCTGAGTCAAAGATTCACGGCTCAGTTGAGCCAACGTTTCTTGAATTTCAGGTAGCGCCAAAAACTGCCTTGCTTCTCCTAGTAGCCGCTCGCCCCAGAGGTTATCTTGCAAAAACTCAACGTCAGCATAGCGCATGTCGGCCCGCAGGGCTGCTTCTCCCATTTCCAGAGCTTCTGTTTGCTGCCCTTGCCCATAGAGCGCAACTGCTAAGGCTAACTTCGGTTCTGGCTGGTTTGCATCAATTGCCAACGCCTGCTGCCACTGCTCCACCGCCGCATCTATCTGACCTTGCTCGTATTGAACTAAGCCAATGTTGTTGACCGCTGGCCAAAACTTTTCGTCGATTTCGACGGCTTTAGCATATTGATTGATCGCCTCATCTAGCTGATTCAGCTTGTAATAGGCGTTGCCCAAATCGAACAGAGCGCCAGGCGTATCGGGCTTAACTCGCAGTCCTGCCTTGAGATACTGAATTGCAGAATTGTAGTTTTCTTCCCGGAAGTAGGCCGAGCCAAGCGCAAACAGCACCGCCGCATTTTGCTGATCAAGCGAGCGAGCTTTGAGCAAGGCTTGGATCGCAGGGCTAGACTGTCCAGTCTGCAAATATAGGCTGCCCAGCAATGCCCACACTTGCGCATTATTGGGTACCAACTGCGAAGCAAGCTGCGCTCTAGAAAGCGCCAACTGATACTGCTGGAACTGGGCTAATTGCGCAGCTTCTTGAGCCAGAACTAACCCCTGCTGCTCCAGAATTTCACCATCCAACTGCAACACATGGGGAATCAATGCCTGTCCCTGAGCAGGCTGAGCCACACTCCACGCAGCAGCAATGGCAAGAGAAATCAGGGAGATACGCTTTAGCACAGTTCAATTGTTAAATAAACAGAGTTTTCAGCTAGCTTAGACGATCTGCACACCATGATGGCAAAAATCTTTGTCAATGGCGCACCGGATTCAGCAAATTCTTCGCTAAGGCGAGATCAAAATAGGTGGAACTTTCCGCTGACCCTGCAATCACTTCAAACGGTAGCTCAGGTTCGCCGAGATGATTTAAAACTAACGCAGCGCCTGAAAAATCCTGGGAGCGGGTATAGTCATTCACCGTAATCACAGTGGTTAAATTTGCCTGCTGCGCCGATTTTAAGCCAGCCTCTGAGTCTTCAAACGCCAAACAATCCTGCGGCTCTAACTGCAACTGCTGCAAGGCATAGTGGTAAATATCAGGCGCAGGCTTTTTAGCAGGCACAATATCTCCGGCGGCGATCACCTCAAACCAGCCAAGCCCATCGGGTAAAGCAGCTTCCAAAAGCGCTGTCACATTTGCCGGAGTGGTCGTTGTGGCAATGGCTAACCGCATTCCCGCTGCTTTAGACTCGGTGAGCAGCCGGAGCACACCAGGACGCAGCGCAATTCCGCCTTGCCGCAGGAGTTCCGTGTAGTAAGCCGTTTTAGCAGCATGAAGTTGGGCGATCCACTCTTTAGTGCTGATCTCGGCAATCGGTGGCTCGAAGTTGGGATGATATTGCTGCAAATAAGACCAAATTCGCTCTTTACCGCCTGTCACGGCTAACAATTCGCCATACTGTTCGACAGACCATTCCCAATCTAGCCCTGCTGCGGTAAAAGCTCGATTAAACGTAACCCGATGACCGTCTCGCTCGGTTTCTGCCAGAGTGCCATCTACATCGAAGATCAGCGCCTTGAGTTGATTCATAAAGCAAGGTGTGGTACTATTGTACTGGTTAACAACTCCTCAACTCCTACAGGGTACCCTGCTTTATTCCCCTTTTATAAGACTTAGTTTTTTAATCTCTCAGCCATCTTCAGGTACTTGAATTACTTTACAAAGACAAATTCTGTGAGAGCAAAACTTCCTCATTTTGCGGCACTATGATCGCCCTATCCCTAAAACAGGTATAAATGAAGCGGCGTTGCAGTTCTAGCTCCAAGCAATGGAGAGCGGGTGGCTCCGTTCTCCGGCAAAGGCATGAACTGCTGCTCTTTGTTGAAACTGCAATGCCGCACTGCTACGGAGAGCCTGTAAATCGTCAGATTCTACAGGCTCGCTAGACCGATGGGTTCGCTCGTCAAAAATGCCTTATGCACCTGCGCCAGCAAGCCCCAAACTGTCTAGTGTTTGCCCACCTGCAATTCCATCGACGAGCAGACCAGCCGCAGACTGATAGTGGATCACTGCTGCTTCGGTTGCCGGCCCATAAAGACCATCAACTGCCCCAACGTCATAGCCCAAGTCCAGCAGCGTCTGCTGTAGCAGGGCTACAATCTCGCCTGAAGAACCAAGTTTCAGCAAATTTGGATGAGCTGGATGGTAGACAATTTCTTGATAACCACCCTCTGAAGGATGTTCGGGTTCCTGATAGCTGTGGTCGTAATAGTCAGGATAGTAGCTACCAGAATCGTAGTGCTCATACTTAGGCTGCGGATAGTAGCAGTAGTGACAGTATGAAACCGAATGATAAACCACTGGACGATAAATGACTGGGCGGCAGCAGCCAATCGGGCGATGAATCACCGGACGGCAGCAACCGTAGCCATAAGCCATTGCGGGTGCAGCAGCCAGTAAGCCACCTGCCCAAGCAGTGCTAGCAACAGTGACAACGGTGGCAACTGTTTTACCAGAAAGCTTAAGATCTTTTGACTCAAGATTTTCATAGTCTTGAGCCAGTTGAAGGTAGGCAACTGTTTCCATAAAATACTTCTCCTCAAATTGCGAGAGAGGCTAATTCAAATTGCTCGAATAATCGAATTCAATCTAGTCTTTGAAATCAGAAACTAGATCTTGGTTCTCATTTTTACATCGATGCAGAAAAATTAGTAGACTCTCAAGCCAAGCTGGAGAAGAATTTCAGCCTATGGCGCTTCATCACAATCCAAAGAATATTTCCCTTCACGCTATTAGTAGAGTTTCTATTAAAAATAGCTGAATCAACCCTCTATCTATGGAATTTTAAAGAATTTTTCTTTCATCCTAACTTTATTGTATACATCTTCTTTTTTCGGGAGTTGAGGTTAGCCAACTCTACTGAGATTGGGACAACGGCATACTTGCTAAATCTTAAAAATAAACAAACCAAATTGAGCGAAACCCAAGCCTTATCCGCCGACCTACACAGTCCAAATCAGCTAGAACGCCTGCTTTCCCTTATTACTGTTTTCTCAAATCAAAAGTTAAAAAACGTTAAGCAACACCAAAAACTGTGAGAGTGTAGAACACACCCCCACAGCTAATCATCAGCTAGAGCTTGACAGATTTAAATAAATCTGTTGAAATACCTGCCTAGATGACTCAAAACTACCCTAGTAGAGTCCTAACGCGCTTGCGGTGTGTGGCCCCACAATTCCATCTGGGTGAAGCCCAACCGCAATCTGAAACGCTCTGACCGCAGCATCCGTTTCCGGGCCGTAGACGCCATCTACATGCACATGGAAACCTGCGTAGGTCAGAGCTACCTGAATATCGTAGGTGCTGTAACCATAGGAAACGCCGCAGTAGTCGTAGCAGCCACCGCCGTAACCGCCACCGTAGCTGACATCGTAGCCGCCGCCATAACCGCCGTAGCCGCCGCCATAACCGCCGTAACCGCAGCCATAGTCGTAGCAGCCTTTGTCGTAGCCGTAGTCATAGCTGACGCCACAGCCGTAGTCATAGCAGCCTTTGTCGTAGCCATAGTCGTAGCTGACGCCGCAACCATAGTCGTAGCAGCCTTTGTCATAGCCATAGTCATAGCCAATGCCATAACCGCCGCCATAACCGCAGCCATAGTCATAGCAACCTTTGTCGTAAGAAACCTCGTAGGTCTTGAAAGAGGTAACTTGATAGCCACCACCTACATAGGTTGGGTAGTTGCAATAGTCGTCGTAGCAACCATGTCCGCCACCGTAACCGTAAGCCTGTGCAGGCGCATCTGCCAAACCAACAGTCAAGGCAGCACCCGCAGCACCGAGTAGTGCTCCCGTCAATTTGCCCGACATTTTGAACTCTTGAATAACCTCCAGCGTTAACTCCTTGCTGGGCTGCTCACGCTCCTCAGCAACTTGGAGATAAGCGAGTGTTTCCATAGGTTTCTTCTCCTCAAGAAATTGGGTAATGTAATCTGACTAAAAGCCGCAAATCGATTTATTTATTTCGATTCCGGCTTGAATGTTTCACACTCCGCCCTAACAAATTCACCACAGTGATTAATACCCGACAGACCAATTCAGTTAGGAAAAGTGGCAGTTGTGAAACTGTTCCATGGGAGCAGTCAGAGAGTGATCAAATGATTTTTCTCTGACCCTTTAAATTTAGCATGATTAATTCTTGATTAGATCAAAAAAACAACATTTATGGTCTAAGTTAGTAGTTTTTTGCAGAACTACGCTACACCTAGAACCGCAGAAGTTCAGATCTTGAAATGGTTTCAGCAGTTAGAGAAAGTTAAAAAAAGATTTGGGCAATTAGCTAAATTTGCTACTTTTAGTGAGGCGATTGATTAAAAATAGCGCTTAATTGCTCGTACTTTGACACTGCGAAAAAATGGGATGGCTTACTGCTCAAACTAATGCCTGCTCACAGCTTCATCTAGATCAAGCTATTTTCTCCAGCAGCGAATTACGGCTATCCCAAAGGCTAGAGATCAAAAAAATGATATTTCTTAGTTCAGCTTGCCCGAACATCATTCATAGCTACCAATTTCAGCTATAAATCCCGACGACAAATTGAACTTTTACTGTTTCAACAACCAGTATCCCCAGCAAAACCCCAACATAATTGCTTGTCTATTTCATCTGCCTTTAGGCTGAGGGAAATCGTTTTTGAATCGAGTGAATTAAGCAGGGTTTGAGTGTCTTTTGAACTTGTCTTGAGCGGATCTTGTTTTTTTGAGTAGTAATCCCAAATTAAAAAACTTTGAATCTCACTTTCTGATAAACCTACCTGATAAACCTACTGACTGATAAACCTAAGAGCAAGCTTGGAAAATTTTTGCCATTTTGAGCTTTGCCATTTTGAACAAAGTGCAGCGTTATAGAACACCAATTCTCAGACTAAATCGGGCGCTTCGCTCGACCCAGATTGACTTAGCATTGCATTCGCCAACCTCATTAGTGAACTCTAAAACAGGTTTCACAATCTAGAGTTGATTGGAAACAAAAATACTTTGACCGCCAAAAGAGCTTTGGAAATTTGAACCTATTTGATTTTGTAGCTTTATTCTACGAATATCATAATTTAATTTTTGGTGCAACTTTTCAGTCGTATTAAGGCTTAAATAGTGTTGCTGCCAGCCAAAGCCCTGCCTTGATCACAGCAAAACGGAAAGAACAGGATAAGCGCTATATGTAGAGTCAAATTAGAAATATGAGTCAAAATAAACGCACGCTGTAGCGTTAGTTGGAAACGTCTTGAAGCAACGAAATTAAATCAGAGGAATTGAATAGTCTCCATATCTAGAGCTAAACAACTCTTTTATGTTTGTAAGACGCTATATGTAGCGTAGTCAATCAAAAGTTTAGTTTTGCGACCCTGAGCTGCGGCTGATGATAAATGAACACTATATCTGTAACGGTGATGCAGTCACGTAGAGGCGATGCCAGAATCAGACTTACTGCTCAAACAGACCCTGATCAGCCATTGACGAGTTCCACCTTTGCAGAGATGGTGGTTGTTATTCCTGTTTTTTGAGTTCGCCCGACCATGATCACCGTTGCTTTACCCAAAGGGGGATTGCTAGCCGATAGCATTCGCCTGCTTCAATCGATTGGTCTAGACTTCAGCGCCTTTTTAGATTCCTCCAATCGACAGTTGGAAATTTGGGACACTAGCCGTACTGCCAAAGCCCTACTGGTTCGTAATAATGATGTTCCTGTTTATGTAGAGTACGGACAGGCTCAGCTTGGAATTGTCGGCTATGACATTTTGCGGGAAAAGCGCCCCCAAGTTGCCCATTTGCTCGACCTGCGCTACGGGCAATGTCGCTTATCGGTGGCAGTTAAGGCATCGAGTCCCTATCGATCTGCGATCGAGTTGCCGCCTCACTGTCGGGTTGCCAGCAAGTTTGTACGCTGCGCTCACGAATATTTCCAAAGTTTGGATTTGCCAGTCGAAATTGTGCCGCTCTATGGCTCGGTAGAATTGGGCCCGATTACAGGGATGTCTGAAGCGATTGTTGACCTCGTTGCCACAGGTCGCACGTTGAAAGAGAACAACCTGCTCGAAATTGAGCCAATCTTTGAAAGCACCGCTCGTTTAATTGCTCATCCGCTCAGCTATCGCCTCGATCAAGATGGCTTACAAGAACGGATTCAGCAAATCAGCACCCTGATTACTGCTGCCGTTTAAGTTTTGTAAGTTTTGCCTGTCGTCTGGAAGCGGGCAGTTTTGTGTTGTAGATACCAATAGAGCCATCGCCTCTAAGGTTAAACCTAGGGTTAAACGAAGTGATGCAGCAAAATCCTCGTATGGGGGCGCTGCCTCTTAGGATCGTGGATTTAATCAATTCATAACCTGGACGGGCGGGTTTCGCAGAGCAATGGGCATCCTGTAATGGATTTGATAGCAAAACCCGCCCCTACCAACGGGCGGGTTTCGCAGAGCAATGGGCATCCTGTAATGGATTGACCGCAAAACCCGCCCCTACCACCTATTGAACTGATTGAATTCCCATTCCTTGGGAGATCACTTGGAAACAATCTACCCTTACTGGCAAACGCGATCGATGTTGAGTTGTTGAGGTTGGGCAAGATGGAATCTTCCAGAGGCGAAAAAATTATGATCACCCTACTCAGTTTGGTGATGCTTGGGTCAATTGCCATGCTCACCTATCGGTTGATTGTAGTTTCACCTAACAACCGCACAATTGAAGCATCCCTCACCAAAAGTTAAGCAGGTTAGGCAGCCTGCAACGCTCTGCCTTCTGCCCTTATTCTGCCTTCATCGCGGCACTGGCACTTGCCCCAACAAAGCACCAATCACGCCATCGATCTTCAATCCATCCAACTGAGCTTCTGGACGCAAAATGAGGCGATGACGTAACAGCGGGAAGGAAATTGTTTTAATGTCATCTGGCGTGACATATTCTCGCCCAGAGAGCCAAGCATTTGCCTTACTTGCCTGTAGCCAAGCTACCGCCGAGCGTGGAGAAGCACCCAAAATTAGATCGGGGTGTTGGCGAGTGCGTTGAACTAATGCCAGCAAGTAATCGAGTAGCGCTTCTGTCACCCGCACCGCCCGCACTGCCTGACGCGCCATCAAAATTTCTGACACCGTGGCCATCGGCTTGAGTTTTTCTAAATCGAGCCGTTTGGTTTGCAGACTAGCTTGGGCATTCAGCAACATCTGCCGTTCTGCGCCCGCTTCTGGATAATCAACCACCAGCTTGAACAAAAACCGATCAAGTTGGGCTTCGGGTAAGGGATAGGTTCCTTCAAATTCCAGCGAGTTTTGTGTCGCAATCACCCAAAACAGGTCAGGCAATGGCAAACTCTCCCCATCCAGCGTCACCTGCTGTTCTTCCATGGCTTCTAGCAGTGCGGCTTGAGTCTTGGGTGGCGTTCGGTTGATTTCGTCTGCTAACAAAATTTCGGTAAAAACGGGCCCCTGCTTCAGCGTGAAACTGCGGGTATTAAAGTCAAAAATATTTGTGCCTAGAATATCGGAAGGCAACACATCGGGGGTGAGTTGAATCCGCCGGAAGTCTGCTTGCACGAGCCGCGACAAAGCCTTAACGCTTAGCGTTTTACCCGTTCCGGGCACTCCTTCCACAATCACATGCCCACCTGCCAGCAGCGCCACCGTTAGGTTTTGCACCAACGCCGCCTGACCCACAACAATCTGACTCAGGGCTGCACCAAGGCGATTAAAGACACTTTGGATTTCGTTCACAATACTTGAGGGGGATAGTAGAAAGGACGCAAATTAAGGGACGCAAAATCATCCTTGCCTACTCTAACTGACGCCGGACGTTTTGCAGCTTGTTGAGCCAAACCCGCATCGCTGCATTGCTCAACCGTCGAGATGGTCGCTGAGCCAAATGGTACTGAAGCACTTCCTGCATTTCGGCAGCCGGGCGTCCAGTTTGCTGCACCCAAGCATCAACTACCGTTTGGGGTTCTAATAGCGTTGCCCCTAGTCCTAAAGCCTGTTGTGCCTGCTGTTGCTCAGCTTTCCCGATTGTTTCCATCACAAACTCACTACAGCCTGCTTTCTGCAAAACTGCCGCCAGAGCTTGAATATAGGCTTTGCTGTTATCAACCGCAGCGTCTGGAACTGGGCGAGGCAGTCCCAAACGTTGGTTCTGGCCCCAAATCAAAACGACAAGGATCACGCCTACCTGAATTGCCACCAACCGCAGCGGCGTTTTTGCCAAATAACCTGCCAAGCTCTCAGGCGTTTCTGTCCCAATTCCAGCCTGATCTTCAGTATCTCGATAGCCGTGCAAATATTCATCGATATAAATCGGATGCCCTGCTGCTGTAGCGAGTTGAGCTAAAAACTCAAAGTTGCCAGGCTCGTCTTGATAAGCATTGGCAGCAAAATGGGGCGTAGCCACGTAAATCATTTTTCCTTGCCCTCGCACAGTTTCCCAAACCACCGCGCCATACTGATCCTGCAACCGTGGCGTGATTGACTGCCGAACCGGTTCGCGCCGACTCGTCTCAATTTTGATCGCTCCCACAGAACTAGCCAACCGAGCACGAAACGGTGCTTCACTGACCGGTGTTCTCACCCCAACTAGAATCAGCACATTGCCCCGCTTCACCCAATCTTCGTTCGCCGCCCCAAACCAGACTGAGCGACCGTTGATTTGCATCAAAGTTATAGGAGAACCGAGGGGCGATTGTGCGTCTGTCGGGCTGGCAATTTCTTTGACCGGCGGAGTATTCTCTTGACCAAACAACTCTGTTAGCGGACGTTGCCACCGTTGAATCGGCAAATCCTGCTGCTTCATATAGGCATACCATGCCCCATAGCCACTCGGAGCACGGCTGTAGGTTGAGCCTTGACGCTGTTGGCTCTGCGGTGCAATCAACACACTCAGCAGCACAATCACCAACAATGCCAAAATGCCAGCCCCAATCCAGCGTTTTAGCCTCATAGAAACCTCCGGGAAACCCATCCCTTTAGGAGTTGGATGGATTCGTTGGGGAACTGCGTTCTCCAATGAATCCATCCAACCTCACAGATAAAATATTAGAGTGTGAGGCATGGTAGAACGCGCCTTCAAATTCCGCTTTTATCCAACTCCAGGGCAAGAAACCTTGCTGCGGAGAACTCTTGGTTGCGTGAGACTGGTCTATAGCCGTGCTCTCGCAGCCAGAACAGAAGCGTGGTATCAGCGACAAGAGCGGATTGGCTACAACCAGTCTTCTGCAATGCTGACGACTTGGAAGCGGGATGAAGGTTTGACGTTTCTCAATGAAGTGAGCGGTGTTCCTTTGCAGCAAGGATTGCGACATCTGCAAACCGCATTCAGCAACTTCTTTGCCGGTAGGGCGCAGTATCCTAACTTCAAAAAGAAGCGCAATGGCGGTTCTGCTGAGTTCACCAAGTCGGCCTTCAAGTTCAAGGATGGACAGGTTTACCTGGCGAAGTGCTCTGAAGCCTTGCCGATTCGCTGGAGCCGGACTCTGCCTAAAGGTGCTGAACCTTCTACCATCACGGTGAAGCTCGAACCCTCTGGACGCTGGACTGTTTCCTTGCTGGTAGACGACCTGACCATTCAGCCCTTGCCCAAAGTTGACAAAGCGATTGGGATTGATGCTGGAATTACCAGCCTGGTCACAACCAGCGACGGTGAGAAGGTTGCCAATCCCAAACACTTGAATCGGCTCTACCAGCAATTGAAACGCGCTCAAAAATCTCTGAGCCGTAAGCAAAAAGGTTCTCGCAACCGGGATAAAGCGCGGCGTAAAGTTGCCCGTGTCCATACCCAGATTCGAGACGCCCGTCAAGATTTCCTGCACAAGCTGACAACGCAATTGGTGAGAGAAACCCAAACCATCGTTGCTGAGTCGCTGGCAGTGAAAAACATGGTCAAGAACCGGAAGTTGGCAAAATCGATTTCTGATGCAGGATGGAGTGAACTGACCCGCCAGTTGGACTATAAAGCCAAGTGGTATGGGCGCACCTTTGTTCAGCTTGAGCGCTGGTTCCCTGGTTCTAAAACGTGCTCTAGTTGTGGGCATAAAGTGAATTCGCTTCCCTTGAATATTCGTGAGTGGGATTGTCCTCAGTGCAGTGCTCACCATGACCGAGATGTGAATGCTGCTGTGAACCACTTAGCGGCTGGGCTAGCCGTGTTAGTCTGTGGAGCGACCGTAAGACCCGAAGAGAGCAAATCTCGGAAGGCAGGTGCTATGAAACAGAAACCTAAATCGTGAGGTTTAGGAATCCCACGTTCTTTAGACGTGGGAGGATGTCAAGAACGCTCGATCTCCTGATAGGCTTGCCAGCAGCGATCGCAAACCTCCGAAGAAATGGCTACTCGATCAAAGCACAGCCGCTCGTGGGTGTGAATCAAGACTCGATAAGGCGGCGGCAAATTCAAGCTTTGCACCAAGGTCAAATATTCGCCATCGGTACGGCTCATTTCTTGAGGGATAATGCCTCGATCGTTCAATTGCTGAAGCATGGCCATATAGAGCGCCCGACAGGTTTCGCGGTAATTCCCCTGCTGTTGGGCAGTTTGGGCTTGCCGCAACCACTCAGATGCAGTTTGCCGAGATGGAAGCAAGCTAACGGGGTTTCGTGGCTGAGCCATCTGCCAGTAATTAACCCAGTAAGGATGCAAAAGCTTGTATAGCTGCCAACTTGACCAACCGATCGCTCCTAGCACAATAAACCAAAAGACCGCCTTAAGCAGCCATTCTGGAGGAGGTGACGGTGCAGCCTCTCCCCCTTCAGAATTCACCCCAGACAACAGTCGCTCAAACCATTCACTCAATCGTTGTATGGTCTGCTGCACCTGCCAATTCAGGCTATTTTGTTCAAATGTGCCAGCAGCCAAGACTGGATCAAGCCTCAGCAAAAACGAGAATTGCGGCACAAAACCTTGTAGCACTTCCATCAAATTGACCGATGACGGAGTTAACTTCTACGCCATGCTGTTTTCAATTGCCCAACGAGCTAACTCTGTGCGATTGTGCAGCCCAGTTTTACCGAGCATATTGCTGACATGGCTTTCAATCGTGCGTTGGCTCACATTCAGTTCTTCCGCAATTTCTCGATTCGCCATACCGCGAGCCACAAACTGCACGACCCGAAGCTCGGTGGGCGTCAGTTCCACATCAAAAGGAACCTGAATTTTGGGTGCAGATTCGGATGTTTTATCCTGACGTTGAATTAGGCGGGAAGCTTGCTTCAGCGAAGATTCAACTTGAGCCACCAGTTCTTCTGGCTCAAACGGCTTCACCATATACACATCTGCGCCTGTGTTTAAACCCTTGACCCGATCCTGGCTCTGCCCCTTAGCCGACAGAAACAAAACCGGAATCCAGCTTGTACGCGGGTTCTTTCGCACATTTTCGACCAGAGAATAACCATCCATTTGGGGCATCATCACATCACAGATAATCATGTCTGGCGTTTCCTGATCTAGAATATCCAGCGCCTCTTGACCATTTTCTGCGGTAATGACTTCGTAACCCCGAAACTCCAGGTAATCCTTGACCAATAAAATTAAGTTCGGATCGTCATCAATCAGCAATAGCCGCTTGTGCTCTCCTACGTTGGGTTCCTTGCTCATGCTTAACTACTCGCCATATTCAGAGTCAATAGCAAAACTCGTCAATGTATGATACCTGGTAATTCTACACAACGTTCAAATTGCTGAAGCTCCTTTGGCTAAATGAATGCTATCCCAGATCTGAAAGCTCCATCTACCAATCTAGAGTTACAGATGCGGTTCGTTACCGTAATGCATCGAAAAGCGAGTAGATCCATCAAAGGTTAAGGCTGAGATGATCGCTAAACCCAGATGAATCCCTAGCATTCCCACATACCGCGTTATTGTATATTGTTTTTCCGGGAATAGGGTAGAGGTCAAGCAATTCTACATCTGGACATTCTTGAGCAGGCAAAGGGCAGGCAAAGGGCTAAAGGCAGAGGCAAGAGTCTGTGATTTAGTTTTGTTGTATTGCTGATGGGTTTGCCCAGGTTGCTTCACCTGCTTTAGCAGACTTTATTATGGACTGCTCCATACAGCCTGTCTATATCTATGGAGCCTGCAACTGATTCGTGGATGGGTGGCTCAAATTTAGCAAACTGAATTAACGCCAAATTCCTTTTGCCTTCTGCCCTCTTATGGCAAAGGATGCGTCAGAAAGGCATATTCTTCAACAATTTGATTTTCGATTAAGTGCTCTTGAATGATGCGTTCAATGACGTCTGGTGTGGCACTGTGATACCACACTCCATCTGGGTAGACGACCAAAATCGGCCCCTGCTGGCAAACTCGCAGACAGTTTGCTTTGGTGCGGAAGATGCAGGAGGAACGCTCAGGGGTGGGCTGATCGAGGTTAAGCTGTTTGAGCCGCTGCTTCAAATAATCCCACGCCACCAAGCTAGTGGCTTTATCACAGCATTTGGGATTGGTTTGATCAGCACAAATAAAAATATGCCGCTGGATTTGCGACAGTCCCAATGCTTTCACACAGGCTTGCAGTGCAGGAACGAAGGAATCGCTAGTGGGAGACATAAATTAAAGAAAAGATTGAGCGCTAAAGGTAGGTCGCTGGGCGGTAGCTATCTCCATTCTCCTTCAATGTGAGCTAGTGTGAGCTTGCTCTAATGTGAGCCTGAAGTCCCAATCCCTGAAGCCGGAAGCGAGGGCTGAAGCCACTTGTCAAAGTCTTCCACAAATCGATCCGCCAAAATCGCCGCCCGAATTCGCTGAGTGAACCGCACTAACTCGGTGATGTTGTGGATCGACAGCAGCGTGTAGCCCAAAATCTCTTGAGACCTCAGTAAATGGGTGATGTAGGCACGGCTGAAGTTTTGGCAAGCATAGCAAGGGCAATCAGCATCGAGTGGGGCAAAGTCTGCTTTAAAGCGAGCATTTTTGAGATTCCAGCGTTCGCCGCGCACGAGAGCACTGCCGTGACGAGCCAGCCGAGTGGGAATCACGCAGTCAAACAAATCAATCCCTGCTGCGATTGCCTGCGCCATTTCTTGATAAGTGCCTACTCCCATTAGGTAGCGCGGCTTGTGGTCTGGCAAGAGAGGCGTCGTGGCATGAACAATTTTTTCGATCAAGGCGGCCGGCTCTCCCACGCTGACCCCACCAATCGCGTAGCCCGGCAAATCAAACTCAGCCAGTTCACGGGCTGCCTGTTGCCGCAGATCCAGATAAACGCCTCCTTGCACAATGCCAAATAAGGCTTGATCGGGGCGGCTATGGGCGGCAATACACCTTTCTAGCCAGCGGTAGGTGCGTTGTGTGGCGGCAAGTACGGCTTCTCGGCTAGCGGGATAGGGCGGACACTCATCGAACGCCATAATCACATCTGCGCCTAACGCATTTTGGATCTGGATTGACCGCTCTGGCGTCAGGTGAATGAACTGCCCGTCTCGCGGTGAACGGAACGTCACGCCTTCATCGCTAATTGACCGGAGTTCACTGAGGCTAAAGACCTGAAACCCACCAGAATCCGTCAGAATCGGGCCGTTCCAGTTCATAAAACGGTGTAGCCCTCCTGCCTGCTGCACAATGTCCTCACCGGGCTGTAAGTGAAGATGATAGGTATTCGCTAAAACCATTTGTGCCCCCGTGTCTTGAAGCTGAGCAGGGGTAAGGGTTTTAACATTGGCTAAAGTACCAACAGGCATGAAACGAGGTGTTTCTACAACGCCATGAGGGGTTGAAAAAATCCCGGCTCGCGCTTGCGTTTGCCGACAACGGACTTGACACTCAAACGAAAAACTCACGCTAAATGCTTTACGAAGTTACGCTACAAACTTTAGCTTATCGAGCCAGTGCTCTCATCACCTATTTGAGTGCTTGAATGAACCAAATGGATGATTAACCGAGATTAAAAGGAAAAATTTTCGTCGTCGTCAATGCGAACATCCCAGCTTGCCGAAAGCACTTCCGCCACGACAGCTTCTAAAGCAGCAACATTCAGACTGCGGTTTCTCTGGTCTTGTAGCGGATTGGACAACGGCATCAGCCTCAGATGCTGATTCTCTTGAATCAAATCGAAGTAAGCTTGTTGCTCATCAGACGGTTCATTTGAGCGCTTTAGTTCCAAGTAATCAAAACTACACACATTGATGTAGAGGGTGTGATTGGCAACCAAAGTTGAACGCTGAGGATCAGCAAAAACTTCTAGCACGTAGCCTTCATCTTCAACCAGCAGCCTTCCTTCATGACTGAAGCGATAACGCACACGGCTGAGATCGGTTAGCAGCCTTTGCATGTCTTGCTTGTTGACAATAATGCCTGTATCCACAATGCAAGGAGCCGGCAGCTTGGTGTTTCCAGAAAGATGATCGTAACTCATAGACAAAGATGCCTTTGATTGGAACTCAAATCCTAGGTTGACTAATTCGCAAATGTTGAAAGTAGAAACGCTTGCGCCCTAGTCACTCATTCGATGGCAGCAAATTTGGCTTTGAGTTAGCCATCAGCGCCCCCCATTCCAGAAATGCACTCTATTCGTAGCAACAGCCTATTCGTAGCAACAGCCTATTCGTAGCAACAGCCTATTCGTAGCAACAGCCTATTCGTAGCAGCAGTGGTTGTCGTAACCAGAGAACACAGAAATCTTGAGACATGAGGCAACAAGAACAAAAATGCTAAAGGCTTTACGGACTCCGTTACTACTTGCTACAGCCTGCACCGTAACAACACTTCGCGGGAGTTGATAAAACTAGCTTATCCCATAACTCTGGTGAAACCTTCCGCAGAAACCGTCGCATCTTGAATCTTGCTTCTAAACCATTTCTAAATTCGGCATCCCCTAATCACTATTCCTTTTTTAAGTATCATTTAGAGTTTCGTTGATTTACCCTCAATTATTGCTGGAACTAGCATCTGGAAATTCAGCCAGACTGCTGAACCTTTTCACTTGCTCAGGTGGTATCATTTTGCCCAATTAAATATTGCGTTTCTAACTTTTAGTTCAATCTTAAGGCGCGTTATTCATTCATGGTCAAACGCCTGCCGCATTAGCCGGATCGCACCCTACCTCACAAGCAGGTTAATGGCTCACTTGGCATGGTCAGAGTTTTAGCTGGAATGGATAACACCCCTAGTTCAGCAGATTGGAACGTGCCAAGGCAGGAGGGCCAACACTCTTACTCAGGTGAGAGACTTTGTAGAGCCATCCGCAGTACAAAGTAGTTCGCAATGTAAACCACTTGAGAAAGAAGCGCTACAGTTGCTTAACGACCTACAACTGCTTAACGGCACTGAGCAATGGAGCATCTGAGGGTGGGGTTTCTTGCAGCAATTGCCTTCTATACTCGACTACCCGTGCCGCTGGTAGGAACGCTAGATTTTCGTCGGGTTGCCTGTTTTGCGCCGCTGGTTGGTCTTTTAATTGGCGGACTACTGGCGTTGTTCGATCAAGGTTTAGCTTGGCTCAGCGTGCCTGCCCTGACCCGAAGTGCAGTGATAGTGGTCAGTTGGTTAGCGCTTACCGGAGGGCTGCATTTGGACGGCGTGATCGATTCAGCCGATGGCTTAGCGGTTCCTGATTCAAGCCGTCGCTTGGCAGTGATGACCGAAAGTACAACTGGTGCCTTTGGCGTGATGGCGGCAATTATTTTAGTCTTGCTCAAGACCGCTGCGCTCACCGATCTAACAAGCTGGCGTTGGTTGGCGCTTCCGGTTGCGGCGGGTTGGGGGCGCTGGGGACAGCAAGTTGCGATTGCCTGCTATCCCTACCTCAAACCGACGGGCAAAGGGGCTTTTCATAAAGCAGCAATTCGCTCTTTCTGGGATTGTGTGCCGTCGCTGCTGTTGCTGTTAGGACTCAGTTTTGCTCCCTGTGGCTTGGCGGCTCCTAGGTGGCAAGCAGCCGGATTAGTATTCGGCGCTGTCATTGCGGGCGGAGTTGCGGCTTGGTTCGCTCGGCAGTTGGGTGGGCATACAGGAGACACCTACGGCGCAGTCGTCGAGTGGACAGAAGCCCTGCTGCTGGTTTGGCTGACTGTGGTGCAAAGTGCTACGTGAATGCAAAGCCCAAAGAAGTTCTATGACGGTTGATCGATCGCGGCATGGACAACCTCCACATCTCCTGCCATTCCCTGTTATTCTGAAAGAGGTTCACGGAACTTAACAGAATTTCTGATATGAAATGTATCATCAACCGCCGCGCCCAGTTTTCGGCGAGCCATCGATACTGGCTACCAGAATGGACAGAAGCAGAAAATTTTGAGAAATTTGGGCGCTGTGCGCAAGCTCCCGGTCATGGCCACAACTACGTCTTGTTTGTCTCCATGGTGGGCGAACTCGACGAATATGGCATGGTGTTGAACTTGTCGGATGTAAAGCAGGTGATCAAGCGTGAAATCACCAGCCAGCTCGACTTTTCTTACTTGAATCAAACCTGGGAAGAATTCCAGCAAACCTTACCAACGACCGAACACATGGCACGGGTGATCTGGCAGCGCCTCGCGCCCTACCTGCCGCTGGTACGCATTCAGCTATTTGAACACCCTGAACTTTGGGCCGAATATGAGGGAAATGACATGGAAGCTTATTTGACCATTAGCACTCACTTTAGCGCCGCCCATCGGCTAGCATCGCCCCATCTCAGCTTGGAAGAAAACACTGAAATCTACGGTAAGTGTGCTCGCGTGAATGGGCATGGACATAATTACCATCTAGAAGTGACGATTAAGGGCGAAATTGATCCGCGTACTGGCATGATTGCCGATTTGGTCGCGTTTCAAAACGCAGTGGATGATCACGTCGTCGAACCGATGGATCACACGTTCCTGAACAAAGATGTGCCTTACTTCGCCAACATTGTGCCCACTGCCGAAAATATTGCAGTCTACATTCGGGACGTTCTCAGACAGCCGATTCAAGAAATTGGGGCCCAGCTTCACAAAGTCAAGCTGATTGAAAGCCCAAACAATTCTGCCGAGGTTTACTGCACAGATGCAGATGCATTGCCGACGCTCAACCAAACCCAAGCACGGATGCTAGCGCAAGCATCGGTTTAGTGAGTTTCGCTGGAGGCATCTGACTGAAGAGTTGGCGGGCATTGTGCCGTTCTCTATTCATTCCTTTTCCATCTTTGTCAATGAATGTCTCTTCTCTGGTTCTGATTCTTTTGCTGATCCCTTGCCGTCAAAATGTCTGAAGATGCCCGCCAGTATGCGCCTGCCACTCAGCGGAATCAAGTGCCGATTCTGGAGGTGTTGCTGCAAGTGTTGCCACCCACAGGAACCGTGCTAGAAGTTTCGAGTGGGACGGGCGAACACGCGATTTTTCTCGCCCCTCGGTTAGCCCCTCGCAAATGGCTGCCTTCTGATCCAAATCCGAGTGCGCGAGCCAGCATTGCGGCATGGCAGAGCTATCATCCAGTCGAGAATCTTTATCCGCCAATAGCCCTCGACGCAAGAGTGGCTCGCTGGAGCATCGAACAGCCGGAACTACCGCAAAGTATAGATTTCGAGCAAGACCCAATTCAGGCTATTGTAAACATCAATATGATCCACATTGCGCCGTGGTCAGCTTGCTTGGGCTTGTTAGCAGGCGCAAAGCGGATTTTGCCGACGGGCGGGGTTCTGTATCTTTACGGCCCCTATAAGCAAGGTGGCGAACACACTGCACCCAGCAATGCCGCTTTTGACCACAGCCTCCAAATGCAGAATCCAGAGTGGGGAGTCCGTAACTTAGAGGATGTAGTTGCAGCGGCTCAGGCAGAGGGGCTATCGTTTTTGCGCACGGTGACAATGCCTGCCAATAATCTTTCTGTTATTTTTCAAGCCTGATGTTTTTCAAGCCTGACAACTTTTGCCTGATAGCCTTTTGAAGGCGCGAATCGAGGTGTAAATCATGTGAGATCCATTCACCGAGATCCATCAGAATTTTTCAGAGCAAACAGCATTCACAGAGCAAAGCGGTTCATAGCGAACTAGAGTTAAAGCTAGCCGACTCGTCCATATTTTGCGGTAAATGAATGCCACACTCCTGCTTCAAGCCTTTGAAACGAGTATCACGTTCGTTTTCGTCGGTTGCCATCAGGGGGCGGCTAGAATGCCAGTCGCCAACCGTCACATAGCCTTCGTCAAACAGCGGGTGATAGGGCAGATTGTGGGCAATCAGATAGTCATAAACTGCCTTAGAAGACCAATTCAAGATCGGCAAAACTTTGTAGATTGCGCCTTGTAGACTCACAACATCTAGCGTTTTGCGATGCTCAGTTTGGCTGCTGCGAAGCCCGGTTAGCCAAGCGGTTGCCTTCAGTTCTTCTAGGGCGCGCTGCATCGGTTCAACTTTGCGAATCTGATCATAGCGATTCAGCGACTCAACATCGTTTTGGGCCCACAGTCGCCCATACAGCGCTTCCATGCGAGCCGGGCTAATCGGAGATTGGTACACCTTCAGATTAAGGTTGAGCCGTTGCGTTAGTTCATCAGCAAAAATGTAGGTTTTAGCAGGCAGATATCCTGTATCGACCCAAACCACCGGAATATTGGGCACGATTTGCGTAACGAGATGCAGCATCACCGCCGATTGAATGCCAAAGCTCGTGGTCATCACCAGCCCGTCGCCAAACTGCTCAACCGCCCACTTCACAATCTGAATCGCGTCCTGATCGTGAAGCTGTTGATTGGTTTCCTCGATGTTGAAGGTACTGGGATTGGAGGGGTGTTTCAGCCTCAAATGATTGATTGAAGAGGTAATTGGGCTTCCCATGAGTTCAGTCTTGTTGCAGTAGAGTGCCGTCTCAAAAGTTGAGTCGCTGGATATCTAGCATACTCTCACAAATTCTACTCCTGATGAGGCGCAATCACCGATCGACCCTAGGTAGGGTTGACACGAAGTTTTGTTAGATTATCTTGACATATTGCACTCAAGCAGGTGAATTGACTCGAAGCCCCTGCACCGCAGCTAGTAAATCCTGGTGGATCGAGGCAGAAGTCGCCATAATCAACCCAGGACGCCAATAGTCTGAGCAAGAATGTAACGGCGGTGGTGGATCACCTGCATGAGTCGTGACAATACAGCCTGCTTCTTGAGCAATAAATGCCAGAGCCGCACCATCAATGAACTGCGCCCCCCGGCTCACGGCTCCTGCCAATTCACCTCGCAGCAACCCGCCAGAGTTGGGCACTTGAACTTCTTTCGAGTAAGCATTGGCAATGTCAATCACCTGATAGCGATCGTTCAGTTGCGTTCTGAGAGCCTCCATCCCCCACCCCAAAAAGATTTTGGCATTGGGTGCGGCCGCCTCAACATCCAGAGGGCGACAATTCTCCAGTTCGTCATCCAGGCTCCCCTGCCAAGCGCCTTCGCCGCGCACGGCATAGCAATAGGTGTGTAAGGCTGGGAAAAGAGAAATTACCGCCTCAAACTCATCGCGGTTTAGCACGCTGAGAATGATCTGATAGTTAGAATGACCGTCTAAATAAAACTGAGTGCCATCAATTGGATCAAGCGTCACCAGGTAGTCGTCTTGTTCACCCAAATCGATCGCTCGAAAGTATTTAGTGTTGTAGGACTGTTCGTACTCTTCCCCATAGAAGCGAATAGTTGGAAAGGTTCCCAGTAGCGCTACCTCCAGCATTGTTTGCACCGAGAGATCGGCATCACTCAAAGCGGCTGCAAAAAAGTTATCTTTGCCATCCTTATCTGGACGAGTTGCGATTCTCGCTTGAATCTGACGAGCATAAGCAGCAGCAGTTTTAAGGTATGGAAACAGGGCGGCTAGAATTTGGCGTGGAGTTGGTGAGGAGCGTGTTTGTGAGCCTGATTGAGTCATTGCCCTGAATTCTCCTCATTGAGACGACAGCGCCCGGTTGAATTGCCAGCAGATGCATTGCCAGCAGATGCATTGCCAGCAGATCCATCACAGGCAAATGCATTGCCGACAGACTGCCGAGACGCAAGAAGGGTAGCAAGATCGGCTCGACCCGTGAGCGCCAGCCGTCGATCTGCCCAAATCCCATACAGGGCATCTGCCAGAGTACCAACTAGCGGCAGTTTGGTCGCAGCATAGACCCATCCCATCCCCAGAATTTCATAAACGCGGCGGAAAACTTCTACATTTTTAACGGTGCTGCCATCCGGTAAAACAGCATGAATGCGACCCATCGCCGTCTCAAAATCAACGCCGCCATTTTCAGCAGGATTGTAATCCTGATCGGCAATGTCTACAAAGCAAACTAAGCCCCGTCCGGCATCTCGCTTTCGCAAAAAGTCAACTTCTCGGAGACATAGCGGGCATTCACCGTCGTAAAGCAGCTTGATTTTCCAGTTGGGAATAACCGATGGCGAAGTTTCGACAGCAAAAGGGGCAGGTTGGATATTTGATGAGGTCATAGAAAACGCATGAATTGGCTTTTCAAGCAAGAACTACCAACCACACCTTAGCATTATTAAGAAATTTAACAACTGCTTCACTTTGTAACTCGATCCTTCCCTAACCCTCCTGAACAAGAAGGGAACCGAGCCAAAGGTCTGAAGTCCCCCCGTTTTCGGAACTTGGGTCTACACGGTAGCCTTAAAAAGGGGGATTCGGGGGATCGCAAAGATAACAATCCTGAACCCAATCAAGACATAAAAAACGTGAATGAAGCAGCGATCCAGTTGGGTGATCTAGACGGCAGAGCGATTTAGAAATTGGTGATACGGTCATAGAACGACTCGTTTTTCGTCGCCTATGGACATCACGCCACAAACCAAAAAGCTAATTGTCGCTATCCAAGCGCTCAAGCCTCAGTACACTGATCTAGCATCGACCGTCTTTATTGACTTTTACTGTCAGTGTAAGCAGGGATGCGATTACTTGTTTCCAGGTGGAATCAAAGAATCAGTTCGGTTGATTGACATTCTGAACTGGTTTCTGGAATGCGTAGACAAGGGCGAACCCATTCCGCTGATTCAGTTAATGTGGCAGGATATCGTTGGGCCAACTTTGAGTGAATATCAAGAAGATGAGCAAATTGAAAAGCGTCTCTTGAGAGCCTTCCAATCTGATTTGCATCACGTTCTCGCTACCTGGGACAAAGCCACTTTGCCAAGCGGTGGCGTTCGGCTGATCCTGCGAGATCTGCTGAATGACATCCACAAGTTGGAACAGGTTCATGCTTCTGGAGTTAGCACTTGAAAGGCTAGAGCAAGTCTTGACCAAACGGCAAGGTTTAACCTCAAGCTAATTTGCTCAATCTGCTTCCACTTCCAACTCGTCTACGTCTTGATACAAAGTCTGTAAGCCTTGCTTCTCAGTCCGGCGAGAGGGACGACGATATTTCTTAGCCGCCAGTTTGGGTTCTGCCTTCAGTTGTCCGTCGCCTTTAGACTTCACTTTAGTTGTAGCTTCTGCGTCACTGGATCGATCGAGGGTTTGTTGGTGAGCGATCACCTCTTCAAGAAACGTGAGGTAGTGCTCATAGCGCTCCCAATCACCCCGCACGGCACAGTTTGGCTCATCTCGATGCAGACAGTCAGCAAACTGGCAATCCGCTTCGGCGCGGCGCTGGCGAGCTTCTGGAAAATAGTGAGCAAGCTCAATTGGTGCACAGGATAAATCGGGTTGGTTAAAACCGGGCGTATCGGCTAAAAAACCGCCGGTGGGTAACTCAAATAACTCAACGTGACGAGTTGTATGGCGACCACGCCCCAATTTCCCGGAAACCGCGCTAGTCCGAAGGTCTACTTTGGGAATTAAACGGTTAATTAAGCTCGATTTGCCGACACCAGACGGCCCTGAAACCACTGTCGTTTTGCAACTTAATGCTGCTAGCAGTTCCGAGAATCCTTGCTCTTGAGGAAGGCTGATCAGCAACGGATGATAGCCCCACTGCTGAAGCCGACTGATCCACGCTGCTTGGTCTGCTGTCGAAACCAGATCACTTTTACTGAGACAAAGGCAAATTGCTAGCCCAGTAGATTCTGCCTTCACCAAAAACCGGCTCAACTGCATTGGCTCTAAATTTGGCTCTGCCAGCGCAAACACCAGCAAAATCTGAGTCGCGTTGGCAATCGGCGGACGATCTAACTCTGTTTTGCGGGGAAACACTTCAGCAATAGCACCGCGCCTACCCTGCCAATCGGGTTCTTCTACTTGAACTTGATCTCCAACCATGACTCGCTGCCCAATCTTTTTCAACCGCGTTCGACGAGTACACAGCAGAAAAGACAGAGCCGCATCGGCAGGAGCAGCAGGCAGGTCTAATTTGACCCAGTAATAATTGGCCTGAACAGCCAGCACAGTTCCAGTGAGCGGGTCGAGTTCTAACTGAGAGTCGAGTGAATCAGCTAAATCAGCACTCATCGCTCATTATCCTCTAGATAACACCCTAGATGATCAATTAGATGATCCATCAGATCACCCATCGGTCGCTCATCGCTTCCTCAAAATTTAGCCTCAAGGATTTAATCTCAACATTCGACAGGCGCTAGCGCTGGACGACGGACTTGCAAGGCGAAAAAATTGCTGCGATCTTCAATCTGCTCGACATCGTAGCCTGCCATTTTTAAGCTGTCGGGCACTTGCTCGATCGGCTCTCCTGGATCAAGCCACACTTCGAGGAGGGAACCAGCCGGCATTTTCTCTAATCGGAGTTTGGCGCGCACAAAGCTAAGGGGGCAGGGTACGCCTCGCAGATCCAGTTGAGCATCAGGCTGAGTCGGAGCAGTCATCCGCGAAATAGCCCTCCCAGGAAGCCTTCAATTCCGCCGCCCTTACTGAGGCGATCACCCCGAATTTTCGCCAATTTCTCTAGATGCTCGCGTTCTTCCGTATTGATGCGGGTTGGAATATCAATTTGGATGGTTAACAAGTGATCGCCCCGACTAGCAGAGTTGCCTAAGCGCGGCACGCCCCGATCTTCCAACGTCAAAACCGTATTGGGTTGAGTGCCTGGATTAATGACGACTTCAACCGGCCCATCCACTGTTTCAACTTCAATCCGGTCGCCTAAAATGGCTTGAAGGTAGCTGATTTTGACTTCTGAGAGGATGTTGATCCCATCTCGCTGGAATTTGGCATCTTCATTGACGAACAGATAGACGTAGAGATCGCCCGCTGGGCCGCCGCGTTGTCCGGCATCACCTTCACCCGATACCCGCAACCGAGTACCGTTGTCTACCCCAGCCGGAATCGTGATTTTGAGTTTTTTGGCTTCCTGCTTTTGACCGCTACCGCCACAGCTATCACATTTGTCCTCAATCACCTGACCATTGCCATTACAAGTCGGACAAACTGAAACCTGAGTAAAGCTGCCAAAAGGAGTACGAGTTGCTCGGCGTACCTGCCCTGCGCCACTGCAAGTGGGACAAACTCGCGGTTGAGTGCCCGGTTTTGCCCCGATGCCTTTACAAACCATACAGGTTTCTAGATGGCTGATCCGAATCTCCTTCTCACCGCCGAAAACCGCCTCGCGGAAATCAAGCTTCAGATCCAGCCGGAGGTCATCTCCACGGACAGGGCCGGCCCGCCGCCGTGACTGTTGCCCCATACCTGTAGAAAAGCCGCTGAAAAAGCTTTCAAAAATGTCGGCAAAACCGCCCAGATCGCTAAAGTCTTGATAGCCAGCACCAGCCGCCGACCCAACACCGGCCTCGCCAAACCGATCATAGCGAGCTTTCACCTCTGGGTCAGAGAGCACCTCATAGGCTCGATTGATCTCCTTGAACCGTTCTTCGGCTCCTGGATCTTTGTTGACATCTGGATGGAACTTGCGGGCTAACCGTCGATAGGCACGCTTGATCTCCTCCTTGTCTGCACTGCGCGAAACACCGAGGATGTCGTAGTAATCACCTGCCATAGAGCGCTTCAGAGAAGGGGAATGAAGGGGGACAAATAAACAAATAAATGGAGCAGAAGAGCAAAGGCTTAGCTCAGGCTATCATACCCGATTGCTAACCAACTTGCTTTCTACTCCATCCTAAACTAATCAACTCACGAACGGTTTTACATTCTAGCCAGGGCGAAGCAATTCAGTCAGCGATTTTTCGATGCCGCTCGTTTGATCCCAAGCCGAATGTTTTACCCTGACTAATCAACCGCCTCATAATCGGCGCTAATTGTCTCATCACTTACAAACTCTTCACTGTAATCTTCCGCAAAGGGAGCTGTTTCGGCAGGGGTATGCCCGTTTGCCCAAGGAGCCGCTTGGGTCGCTGCGTCGTAGGGATACTCTTCAGCAGAACCCGCCTGAGCATATTGATAAACCGCCTCTCCAATCGTCATTAGTGTGCGTTGCAGTCCATCAATACACTGCTGCATTTCCTCTAGGGTAGTGCTCCGACTGGTAGCAGCAGCCCGCAGTTCAGCAACTTTTTGGGTAGCCATACTTCTGAGGTCGTCTGTAATAAAGGCAGCGTTGTCGCGTAGGGTAGTTTCGTAGCTGTAGAGCAGTGTATCTGCCTGATTTCGCAAAGCAGCGAGCTGTCTGCGCCGATCATCATCTTCGGCATAGAGGTCAGCTTCTTGGCGCATCCGTTCCACTTCAGCGTCGCTCAATCCCCCTGTATTAGTAATTCGGACGCTTTGTTCTCGTCCAGTGCCCTTGTCACGAGCGGCAACTTGGAGAATCCCGTTTGCATCGATCTCGAAGGCAACTTCAATCTGAGGGACGCCTCTTGGTGCAGGTGGAATACCCGTTAGCTGAAACTTGCCCAAACTCTTGTTATCGCGCACCATCGCCCGCTCGCCTTGCAGGACATGAATCTCAACAGAAGTTTGTCCGTCTGTTGCCGTCGAAAACACCTGCGATTTACTGGTCGGGATCGTCGTGTTGCGCTCAATAATTTTGGTAAACACTTCTCCCAAGGTCTCAATGCCCAAAGACAGCGGCGTTACGTCGAGCAGCAGCAAGTCTTTTACTTCACCGCCCAGCACTCCGGCTTGAATGGCTGCCCCCAACGCCACGGCTTCATCTGGGTTCACCGATCGGTCGGGAGTTTTGCCGCCAAAGTGAGCGCCAATTGCGTCTTGAACAGCAGGGATGCGAGTCGAGCCGCCCACCAAAATAATCCGCTCAATTTGCTCAGGAGCCAGATCGCAGTCTTTTAGAGCTTGCGAAACCGGATCAATCGTAGCCTGCACAAGATGTCCGACTAGCTCCTCGAACTTAGCGCGAGTTAGCTCCATTTCCAGATGTTTGGGGCCCGTATCATCTGCGGTAATAAACGGCAAATTAATCGTGGTGCTCAACATACTAGAAAGTTCAATCTTGGCTTTTTCGGCTGCTTCTCGGAGCCGTTGCAGCGCCATTTTGTCGGTGGATAGATCGATACCTTCCTGTTCGCGGAAGTTGTCCATCATCCAGCGCACCAAAACGTTATCAAAGTCATCACCGCCAAGGTGATTGTTGCCAGAAGTGGCTTTGACTTCAAAAACGCCATCGCCCAGTTGCAGCACCGACACATCAAACGTACCGCCGCCCAAGTCAAACACGAGAACAATCTGATCTTGATCTTGCTTATCCAAACCATAGGACAGGGCCGCTGCCGTTGGCTCATTGATAATTCGCAGCACTTCTAAGCCAGCGATCGTACCGGCATCTTTAGTGGCTTGGCGTTGGGCATCTGTGAAGTAAGCCGGAACTGTGATGACGGCTTGGGTAACTGGCTCACCAAGGTAGTTTTCGGCATCTTGCTTCAGCTTTTGCAGAATCATTGCCGAAATTTCTTGAGATGTATAACCCTTATTGCGAATTTGCACATCTACAGTTTCGTCTTTTCCCCGGACACAAGAGTAAGGAACCCGCGTCCGTTCTTCTTCGGTATCGTTCCAGCGACGCCCGATGAATCGCTTGATGCTAAAGACCGTGTTCTCTGCGTTGGTGACAGCTTGCCGCTTTGCCAACTGTCCGATCAGGCGTTCTCCTGTCTTACCAAAACCCACAATGCTAGGCGTTGTTCGCCCACCCTCTGAGTTAGAAATAACAACAGGTTTCCCCCCCTCCAGAACGGCAACACAGCTATTTGTTGTGCCGAGGTCGATGCCAATGACTTTTCCCATAACTAGCGGTTACGTACATGTTTTCAGTGAATGAGCGCGCAACTGTGGCTAAATTGAACTCATTTCTTCGCTTCTAGCTCAGTATTCCGCAATTTTTCGGGAATACGATCAGTTGCACACAAAATGTTTTAAGAGACAAGCTGTAATCCACGTAAACTATGCATCCTGGGTAGTGTACGCCCACTAGGTCAAGGTCATGATTAGAACCTTACTCAGAAAATTTGATTCAGAGAACCCGATTGAAAGAGGTTAGGAGCAGCTAGCTTAAAACACCTTCAGGTGATGCTTCTTCTGGGGCAGCAGCCACTTTCACCATCGCGTGGCGCAAAACTCGCTCACCGAGCAAATAGCCCCGCACCAGTTCCTCCAACACGGTTCCTTCAGGCTGTTCGCTGGTTGGCTCTCGCATGACAGCTTCATGCAAATTAGGATCAAACTCTTTGCCTTCCGAACGCATGGGAGAAACGCCGATTTTTTCATTGCATCTACAAGCTGCTTGTAAACGCTCTGATAGCTTTTGTGGATATTCATCTCAGCATCAGTTTGGGGCTTAATTTGGGCCCTTGCCCGCTCGAAGTTATCCACTACAGGCAGCAGTTCTTTAATCGTGACACATTTGACCTGCTGCTCTTGTTCTTCTTTTTCTTTTTGAGTGCGTTTGCGGAAGTTCTCAAAGTCTGCCGCAATGCGCATATATTGACTCGTGCGATCGTCTAGCTGGGCTTTCAGCGATTCGATGTCTTGAGTTAAGGCACTAATCGTGACCTGCAATTCCGTTGGCTGATCGGTTGAATCTGTTGCAGTCGATTCGGTGGATGCTCCTTCAGGAGACAGGTTAAACGGTTCACCTTCAGGCTCTAGCGTAAATTCTTCAGTTTCTACAGCAGTTTCTACAGTTGGCTCAACGGCGGCGGTTTCTAAGGTTGCCTCCGGATCAGTCGGTAGATTGGTTTCAGCAGACATTGGCTCACTTCCACTTGCTCAACAATTTGAGATACCCGCCTCAGTTCCTTGATAATGGACTGTGGTGGCTTCTCTTCATCCCTAACACATTATTCTGCCCTAAGTTTAGGCAAACCCACTCATTAATCCTTAGGTTTACGCATCCCCGTAGCTTGAACGAGGAGAGGGAATCAGAATAAATGCGGATGTTATCACTGATCTTGATTGTAGCTTCCCCTTTTCGGTTAGTCAGGTGATTACTCTCCATGCTGAATCCAGGAAACCGACCCGCCTTGAATCTCTTATTTATTTCCACGCCAGTTGGTGCGATTGGGTCTGGCTTAGGCGGTGGAGTTGAACTGACATTGCGGAATATTGCTCAAGCAATGCGAGATCGCGGCGATCAAGTCAGTGTTTTAGCGCCAGCGGGATCTGTGCTCTCTGATTTGCCAGAGGTCAAGCTGATTTCAGTTTCTGGGCAGTTGCAGCCGACGGCTCAAACGCAGGGGCGGCAATCGCCAATTCTGTTACCAGAGAACGCAGTGCTGGCAAACCTTTGGGATTTTGCTTACTCAATGCAGCACTCCTATGATTTGATCCTCAATTTTGCCTACGACTGGTTGCCCTTCTACCTCACGCCTTTTTTTGATCGTCCGGTAGCTCATCTCGTCAGCATGGGATCGCTCACCGACGCGATGGATCAGATCATCGAGCGAACTCTGACTCGGTTTCCGAACACGATCGCCGTTCACAGTCAGGCGCAGGCAGCCACTTTTGCCTTTGGTGAGCGCTGGCGTTGTCTGGAGAACGGTTTAGATTTATCGCTCTATAGTTTTCGTTCAGAAGCAGACCGCTGTCTCGGCTGGGTGGGACGCATTGCGCCTGAGAAAGGAATTGAGGATGCGATTCTGGCAGCCCAAAAAGCCGAAATTGAACTGCGAATTTGGGGAGCGATGCCTGATCCGGCATACTGGGAAACCATTCAGCAACGCTATCCCAAAGGTACGTTTACCTATCAAGGGTTTTGCTCCACGGCAGCGCTTCAGCAAGGGTTAGGACAGTGCCGCGGTTTGCTGATGACGCCGAAATGGATCGAAGCCTTTGGGAATGTGGCGATTGAGGCATTGGCTTGCGGTGTGCCCGTGATTGCCTACGCGCGAGGCGGCCCAGCCGAAATTGTGGAATCTGGAAAAACGGGTTGGCTGGTGCAGCCGGATGATGTGGATGGCTTAGTGGCAGCCATTGGGCAGCTTGAGCAGATCGATCGGCGGGTTTGTCGGCAGCAGGCAGAGGCTCGCTATTCGTTGCAGGCAATGGGCGAACGGGTGGCGGCTTGGTTTGCCGAAATTTTGCAGCCCTCAACGCTTTGAACCGAATTCTTGGCTTTGATTCTCGGCAAGCTGGCGATTCGGGAATTCTGAAGGCAGTTCATTCGAGATTCAGGATGCATCAACGACCGCCAGCACCGATTCATTCGCCATTGAATCAATTGCCTCTCGATCAGGCACAATGGCAAAGAATGACAGCAAAATTACAGCAAATCTGGGGCTACTCCAGCTTTCGTCCTCCTCAGGGCGAAGTTGTGCAAGCTTTACTCACTCAGCAAGATGCGCTTGTGATCATGCCAACTGGCGGCGGCAAGTCGCTGTGTTTTCAACTGCCTGCCTTGCTCGAAACAGGCTTGACGTTGGTGGTGTCGCCGTTGGTGGCGCTGATGGAAAATCAGGTGCAGGAATTACAGCAACGCCGCTTACCGGCTGCCTTACTGCACGGTGAGCTACCCACCGAGCACCGCCGCAAAACCCTCTGGCTCATCGAAAATCAGCGCTTACGGTTGCTCTACCTCTCGCCAGAAACCTTACTCAGCCCGCCGGTTTGGGAGCGGTTGAGCCTGCCTCAAGTGACAATCAACGGCTTGATCCTGGATGAGGCGCACTGTTTGGTGCAATGGGGCGATACGTTTCGTCCGGCTTACCGACGCTTGGGCGCAGTTCGTCCGGCGTTGCTTCAGCACAAACCCGCAGGCACAACCCTCCCAATAGCCGCTTTTACTGCCACTGCCGACCCGCAAGCTCAGCAAATGATTCAGCAAGTTTTGCAGTTGCAGCAGCCGCAGTTTTTTTTGCAAAGTCCCTATCGCTCAAACCTTCACCTGATGGTGAAAATTGCTTGGACACCGCGAGGCAGACGGCAGCAGCTATTGCACTTTATCCGCTCACAGACAGGAACAGGTCTGGTGTATGTCCGCACGCGCCGCGACACTGAAATGCTGGCAGATTGGCTGAAACAGCAAGGATATCCAACCGCTGCTTACCATGCCGGACTTGCGCCCACAGAACGCCGCCCCATCGAAGCTGCTTGGTTAAATGGCTCGCTGCCCTGCGTCATTTGCACGTCAGCTTTTGGCATGGGGATCAACAAAAGCGCAGTTCGGTGGGTTGTCCATTTTCACGCGCCGCTGTTGTTGTCGGAATATGTGCAGGAAATGGGCAGAGCCGGAAGAGACGGCAAACCTGCCACAGCGCTGACCTTAATCAGCGAACCAACAGGCTGGCTTGATCCAACCGATCGGCAGCGGCAGCAGTTTTTCAGCAGCAGTTGCAAAAACAGCGGCAAACCGCCCAAACACTGATCCACCGCTTGCCGTCGGAAGGCAAATTTTCAGAAGTGACCCGTCAGTTCAAACAAGCAGATTTGGCGCTTGCTCACTTACACAGCACCGGACAGTTGACCTGGCAAGATCCGTTTCACTATCAGCTTGATCGAACCGCTCAGCCCAGCTCGAAATCTCAAAGGCAAGCAGCGCGACCGATGCAGCGATATCTCACCAGCCGCTCCTGCCGTTGGCAATTTCTCTTACAAGCTTTCGGCTTTAGTCAGGCTGCGGCTCAGTTAGCGCAGGGCTGCGGACACTGCGATCGGTGCATACGGTAGGTGAGTGCTATGTGTTCTATGGTGAGTGCTATACCAAGTCGCCTCATGCCAAATCTCATGCCAAATCTCATGCCAAATCTCATGCCAAATCTCATGCCAAGCCTTATGCCAAGACAGTTGCGCCGTTGAGATAGTCTGCTAAGTGGCGGTCATGATCGTGAGAGAGGTCGCCTTGCGGAATTTCTGAGAGGGTAAAGGCACGAATGGCGCTAATTTCTAGCGTGTCGTGGACTTCTGGTTCTCCTTCCACGGTGGCTTCCATCACCACACAAATGGAGTGAAAGCGCGGGTCACGTTTGGGATCAGAATATACTCCGACTAAACGGTTAATCTTAATCAGATTTAACCCTGTTTCTTCGGCAAGCTCTCGTTGGGCAGACGTAGTAATATCTTCGCCCCACTCAACAAGTCCGCCCGGCATACTCCACTTCCCGTTGTCTCGTCGTTGCACCAAAACAATTCGTCCATCCGGCAGCACAGGGATAATGCAAGTTCCCGTAATCGGATGACGCAGAATGACCCTAAGACCTGCTTGAAAAAATCGCCAGAGTTGAAGCATCAAATTGAGTCAACCTTAAAAATTAGAAGGACAATGAGTCAAGCCAGTGACCAGAGAGCCGAGAATGCTGCACCCGTTCAACTCAATCTAACTCAATCCAACGGTCAAGATTCTTGCTCAGCAAGATGGCTGAGAATGTCGCTCGCATGACTCTCAGGTTTAACTTTGAGATAAATCTTTTCGATTTTGCCATCGGGCCCAATCACAAAAGTATTGCGGCTGATGCCCATGTATTCCTTGCCCATAAACTTCTTCAGCCCATAGCTTTCATAGGCTGTAGCAACCTGTGCATCTGCATCAGTCAACAAGGGAAAAGTTAGGTTAAATTTCTGCTCAAATTTAGTGTGAGATTTGGCATCATCAGTGCTAACTCCCAAAACCACGATCTCCTGAGCCTGATATTCCGGGTAGGCATCTCGGAAACCGCAGGCTTCCTTCGTGCATCCTGGTGTGTTGTCGCGGGGATAGAAATAGAGCACAACCCTTTTTCCTCGAAAATCAGATAGGCTAACCAGTTGCCCGTTTGAGTCTGGCAAGCTGAATTCTGGTGCTGGATCTCCTGGTTGTAGTGCCATCGCTGTCAATCGCCAAGCTTTGAAAATATTTACTTTTTTAGCTTTTCCGATTGTAGGTCGGATTCTACGGATTGCCCAACTCGGTCAGCAGAAATTTGAAAACCGGGGATCGGTGCTGGGATCAGCTTGTCCTGAACTTGAGTGCTACAGATAGAGAGGATATAGAGAAGAGAAGCCCTTTTTTAGACAAATTCGTCGAGAATTGGGATGGCATATTCAAGCGATGCTTTCTGATCCAAATGGCTTTGATTTTACACATTACCGATCGCTCAAGCTGGCAGGCTGCTCAAACGGCAGGTGTCTATCGCCATGCTTCCCTAGAAACAGAAGGTTTCATTCATTGCTCAACGCCTGCCCAACTCATTGGAGTGGCCAACACATTTTTTAGAGGGCAGCGAGGCTTGGTGTTGCTTTGCATCGAAAGCGAACGGCTGCAATCAGAACTGCGCTATGACGCGGTGGGCAACCAGCATTTTCCTCACGTTTATGGCGAAATTAACTTAGATGCTGTTGAACAAGTGCGCGATTTTGACCCCAACGCGACGGGCGAATTTGAGCCGCCGCCAGAGTGAGAAGCTAGAGTGAGAAGCTAGCAGGTAAAGCCAAAACTGATTCAATCTCTATGCTCAACCGCCGTCGCCTATTCCAGATTATGCTGCTGAGCCTGTTGCCGCGACTTGCCGCCTGTCAGCCTGTTGCCGCAACCCCTTCATCTGTCACTCATCTCACCCTTTGGCATGGTGTCAATCCACCGCCGAATCGGGAAGTGCTCCAGCGGTTAGTGGATCGCTTTAACCAAAACCATCCTGCAATTCAAGTCGAATCACTTTATGTTGGGCAGGGCGATCAGCAAATTCCAAAAATTTTGGCGGCGGTGGTCGGCAATGTGCCACCTAATCTGCTTTGGTATGCGCCTACCC
>JAAUQT010000250.1 GCA_012033495.1 Cyanobacteria bacterium RM1_2_2
TACACATCTCGCGTAGAAGTCCAAAACCTGGGCTGATCCCCCTAAATCCCCCTTACGAAAGGGGGACTTCAAGCCAGTTGTGGGTTCGGTTCCCCCCTTTCGTAAGGGGGGTTAGGGGGGATCTTCAACTTGTGTGGACACCGTAGCCTTAAAAGGGAAGTTGAGGGAGCTAACTGCGTAAGTCCTAACAAATTGAAGGAAGTTAGCCTTATCAGTCAACTGATTGGCTGCAAACCTGAAAGCAGGCGACCTCTATCGATTTCACGGCATCTTTCTGGAGCATTTCTCATGACTCAAACTGCCGCAACTTCACCCCAACTCATGACCTTCGAGGAATATCTTGCCTATGACGACGGCACCGATACCCGCTACGAACTGGTGGATGGAGAATTAGTCGAAATGCCACCAGAATCTACCCGTAACAATGACATCACCAAAAAATTGCTGTTTGAACTTGCAAAATACGTTCCGGTGGCTTTAGTGGCTTACAACACAGAAGTTGAAGTAATGGGACGACGCGCCCAATGTCGCCTACCCGATTTGCTGGTTCACACCGAAGAATCGAAAGCGGCTCTGTCGGGCAAACCTCGCGCCACCATTACCCACGACAATGCCGCCGCCTGCACTGGTGATTGAAGTCGTTTCACCGGGCACAGCCAACCGCACCCGTGACTACCGCTACAAACACACTGAATACGCTGCCAGAGGCATTGTTGAATATTGGATTGTTGATCCTGAAGTATCGCAAATCACAGTTTGCCAATGGGTTGAAGGGCAATATGAAGACAAGGTTTTACAGGCAGTCAGCGCATCGAATCGAGCCTAGTTCCGGCTTGGGAGCTAACCGTTGAGCAAGTGTTGGCGTAGGAATTTGGGTACTGCTCTCAGGAATGCAAATAAAAGAAGCCGACATATTTCTTGTAGATGAGAATAGGATAAGACTTTACTGAGGATTCCAGTAGAATTGCCTAAAAAAAGCTTTAGGCAAACTTCAGCCTGACATCAGCACAGTCTCAGCTTTGCTTGCGATGCTCTAGGGGCATTGCTACATACGCATAATTACGGAGCTTTATCATGGCTGAGACTCAAATCACAGTTTCAATTGAGAATTTGGCTCCTACGAATGGAACCTCACTCACCCCCTTCTGGTTTGGATTACACGATGGTAACTTTGATACTTACGATCGCGGTCGTCCTGCTTCTGAAGGGGTGGAGCGAATTGCCGAAGATGGCACAACTGAAGCGATTACTCGAGAATTTAACCAAGCAGGATTTGGCACAGTTCAAGGCGTGGTTGCAGGTGTCAATGGCCCTATTGCGCCCCAAGAAACTGCCAGATTTGCCGTCACGGTGGACAGTAGCGATAGTCAAAATGTTTACTTTAACTACGCGGCAATGTTATTGCCCAGCAACGATTTTTTCGTAGCAAATGGCAACGAACGCGCTCACCTCATCTTTGATGAACAGGGCAATTTTGTTGGCGCAGACTTCATCATTCTCGGCACGAATGTTCTGGATGCAGGCACAGAGGTGAACGATGAAATTCCAGCCAACACGGCCTTTTTCGGTCAACAAACTCCTGATACTGGCGTGACTGAAAATGGGGTTGTGACGCTCGCAGGAGGCTTCATTCCGGATGGAGCAATCCTCAGCGATCCTCGGTTTGCCAATGGTGACTTTACGGCTGCCGGATACCAAATTGCTCGCATTCGGTTATTCAACACCATCAACGGCAGTGATGATAACGATGAACTGCTGGGGACACGACAAGATGATTTGATGAGCGGCAACGCCGGAAACGATCGCGTACATGGTTTAGATGGAGATGATGACTTAGATGGCGGTGAGGGCGATGATATTCTACGGGGTGGCAGCGGTGATGACTTATTGAACGGCGGCACTGGCTTGAATCGGTTGATTGGGGGTGATGGAAGTGACATATTTGTGCTGGCGGCTGGCGAGGGCAGCAGCACGATTGTTGATTTGAGAGCAGACGATCGGCTTCGCTTAATCGGTCTACAGTTTGCAGATTTAGCGATCGAGCAGAGCCGCCGCAACACGGTGATTCGGGCTGGCGACGATGAACTTGCTGTCTTGCGTAACACGAATGCTGGCAGCATTACCGACAGTTTGTTTGCTTAAAGCGATGCCAGCGGGGACTAGCTTACCGTAACTGGGTGCGTCATTAGGATCTAAGGATCGTGGATTGAATCAATCCGTAAACTGTAGGGGCGGGAGCAGATCAATGGGCATCCGGCCCTCGATTTGACCGCAAAACCTGCCCCTACCCACGATCGAACGGATTGAATTCCCATTCCAAAGCATTTAGCGAATCGTTCTACAATCTTGGCAAAACCATCTGCCGAATGTTTTGCCCCGCCAATCGCGGATATCGATACAGTGCTACCCTTGAGGGTGAATGAATGCCAATAGCGAATTAGATTACTGATTACTCGATATGCCACAGGATTTGCTGCGCTCGTTAGTTTGGATGGATTATAGATTAGCCGTACTGTTTACCGTCATTCTTCCGTTGATTTTGTTAATTTGGGCGCTTGTCCAACGGGCCGAAGCCATGCAGCGACTGCTAATCATCTACTGGCGGGTTTCCAGCTTACTGGCAATTACAGTTTATTTAATGATTGGTAATTTGCCGCTGAGCTTCATGGCAGGCTTCTTGGCGCGGATTTTGATTCCAGTTGGACTCTGGTTTTGGCTTGACTTGAACGAAGAAATCTCAGAGCAGCGCCAAACTCCCTTGAAGTTGACGTTTACCGCTTGGCGGTGGGCCGTTAGCATTTACAGTGTGCTTGGCGTTATTGCTAGCATTCCTTTCTTGCAGTGTGCCGTGTCTCAAACTATCTTCGCAACTCCGTTCTGTCAGGTGTGGCGCGAACCCCCACTCGGCTTCAAGGATGCGTTTCATGGGGGCTACAAGCCTGAATTTCTAGGATTTTTGGGCATCATGGCGCTGATTATTTACGTTCTCTACTTGGGTTACTTTGTAATCGTGCGTTTGGCAAAACAGGGACGCTCGGCAGTAGAGCAGTAGACCAGTAAACCAGTAGACCAGCAGAACGCGCAGCAACCCTAGATACCGTGACTTTAAATACCGTGACTTTTGCCGATTACCCAATGCCGTCGGAAAAATCGCGCTAAGCCTGTTTCATCTAGCCGCAGATAAATGGGGCGACCGTGGGGGCAGGTACGCGGGTTGCGAGTGCGCTGCCATTGCTCTAGTAACGTCTGCATTTCTGGCAGTGAGAGCGCTGTGCCATTGCGGATTGCAGTGCGGCAAGCAGTCGCCACCAGCGCCGATTCCAAATCTCCGCCTTGGCTCAGTTCCAGCAGAGCTTCGCCGCAGTCATCTCGCTCAATCAGAGCTTCTGGAGCCGAGCGCACTGCCCATCGCTGTTCTCCAAATGGCTCAACTTCTATTCCCAACCGCTGCAATTGCGTTAACTGCCTGTCTGCAAGTTGTTCCAACACGATGGGAGCAGCCAACGGCACAATCTGCCATCGCGCACACAACTGCTCATATAGCACCCGCTCGTGGGCAATATGCTGCTCAATCAGCCACATGCCTGCCGGATGCTCTGCCAGAATGTACATGCGATGCACCTGAGCCACTGCCTTAAGAGGAATCAGCAGCGGCGCGGATTCAGGCTGCACTTCGGGTTGCTTGGCTTCCTCAGTATCGGCGTCGGTATCGGCGTCGGTATCAGCGTCCGGTGAGCCGGTTTCCTGCTGAATCGAGCGACTCGTCCGATACACGCCTTCTGCTTCTGCCACTTTTAGAAGCTGCCCCATCTGCGACGCATAGGCAGAATCGGGAAACTGGGCCAAACTCGCCTGCAACGCCTCGCCAATCGCCTGTTTGACCTGATGCTGCCATTGCTCTAGATGACGCAGATAAATTTCTGCCTTCGCCGGATGCCGATTCCAATCCACCTGATGGGGCGCAACCTGCAAGTGCACAAAGCAGACCGGATGCCGATCGCGGGGCAACGTGCGCCGAAAAGCCGCCAAAATTGCTTGCTCTAAGGCGGGCAACTGCACAACCCGTCCGTTGACCGCGATTTTGATCCAATCGGGACGGTGACGATGGCAGCGGTCGGGTAGCCCAAACAGCAGATACAGTGCGTTTGGCGTTTGATCTGATGCCAGCACAGAGGTTTCTTCAACTTCCCAATCTGCCACCCCTTTGAGTTCTTGCAAATCTGAAGGCTGCACTTCTCGCAAAAACTGAGTCAGGATCGGTTTCGGACTAGCATTGCCGCCAATCGAAAACCAAGGACGGTCGTTTTGCTCGACTTGCCACGTCACCTGCGGATGGCAAAGCGCCAAATGCTGGATGATCAACTGCACTGAGCGGAGTTGCTGAGCCGGAGCAGGCAAGCTTTGACGGCGGGCCAGCCAGTTACCAAACAGGCGCGAGGCTGTCACCACCGTACCGGGAGCAATCGCAATTGGCTCAACGGCGTCGGGCTGTCCTTGGTGGTTGTAGGCAACACGGTAGCCCGTATCGGTTTCGGCATCGCGGCTGCAAATTTCCAAATCGGCGAGTTGGGCCAGGCTATGCAAGGCTTCGCCGCGAAAGCCCAAACTGCGAATCTGCCAAAGGTCTGCTTTCTGCTGAATTTTGCTAGTGCGGTGCGGCAAGGCAGCCTGCTGAAGGTCGATCAATCCCATGCCTTGGCCATTGTCGGCAACGCGCACCCGCCATTGATCCGTCCACAGAGCGACATGAATTCGGCTGGCTTCTGCATCGAGCGCATTTTCAGCCAATTCGCGCACCACCGCCGCCAGAGAGTCAATTACTTCTCCAGCCGCCATTAAATGAACTACTTCAATAGGCAGCGCTTGGATGTAAGTCGTCATGAAACCCAGTGTAGTCGTTGCTTACCGGATTTGACTGGGTCGGGGGTAAAGCCTCCGACGCATCCACTTTTCCCAGTGCCCTACAAGCCTTCCAGGTGTAAAAACACTGCCCCTCGCCGCCCCGTTTCATTGACGCCATAGCTGCTGAGCACTGCCGATTGAGTGCTGTTTAGCAAGGGCTTCAGCGATTCTAGACCAAACTCAGCCTGTAACCCTGCCAGCATTTTACGATCGAGATAAACGTAGCCTTGATTCGGGGTTTGCAGGCGAGCGACGGCGGCTTGAAAGTCGGGCTGGGTGTCTGCTTGGGCGGTTTCGAGCGCTTCTTGCATCGCTTCTAGAGAAGTTGTCACCAGTTCGTAAGCGCCAACGGTGGTATGTACGCCCTGCACTTCGGCTTGCAGCGCGGCGGGTTCAGACGATGATGAACTGCGAGTCACCAATTTTGTCCAGGCGTAGATTTTTTGGTCGCTCAGGGAAAACGTCCCGATGCTGGCTCCCTGCTGCTGAGCAATTTGATCGAGGCGATCCAGTCCGGCTTCGGCTTCCGGCGAACGTTGGGTGACAAAAATCCAGTCGGGCTGAGGCTGGTCGGCTCGCGGAATTTGGGCAACGGCATATTCACCTGTCACCCAGTCAAAGACATCTTCGGCAAAGTTGATGCCCCACTGCTGCTGAAGACTCGCCAAAGTAGACTCAACGCGAGTCGCCAAAGGTAGATTCGAGAGCCAGCCTTCCTGCAATTGATCCGAAATATACTGCCAAGTTTGGCGTAAATCTTTGCTAGCAATCGCTAACGTACTGCCGGATGGAATAAACTTCAGCAGCGGGCTAGCGTCGGTGATCACGGCTTTGCTGGAGGGCTGCAACCCTGGTTCCGACAGCAGCCCAGCGGCATCAGCTAAAATTCCCTGCGGGTCGGGCTTCAGCGTAACCATCAGGCTATCGTAGCGCTGTGCGGCGGCAGCGAGGTCGAACAAGCTGAGAAGGGGAGTTTTGGATAGCAAATTAGACCGTAAAAACGGTTGGCTGAGCCACGGCTGCATCTGAGCCACGGCTGCAAACACAACACCGAACTGCTGCCCAGACAATTGCTCTAGGGCTTGCTGATAGGTGAAACTACTTTCGAGGCTGAGACTAGCCACCTGCACACTGTTGAGCGCACTGCGAATTACTTTGGGCGAATTGGCAAACAGCACATATTGGTTGCCCACCATGGCGCTAGCAAAGGTTACTTCAGGCTCTTCTAGAGAATCAGCGTCAGCAGCATGGACAATCGGCACACCCGCAAAGGATTCTGTCACCAGATCTTTTGCTGCCGTCCGCCGCCAAAACGCCTGCACTGCGGTTTGGGACACCTGCGGATCTTCGACTGCTAGCGCCAGTAGGTAGCCAGGCTGGGAGCCGTTAGCTGGATCTCGATCGATATCGGGGCTGGTGAGGGCAAAGGTCACTTCGTCGCCTAACCAAGCTTTCAGATCGCGCTCATAATCCAACCCAACCGTGGAAAATAAGCTTTGTTGCAGCCGACCCAGATCCGCCTTTAAGGATTTCCGCTGAGGCGCAGCCGCTTCTGCCAACCAAAAAGACTCCAGCCGATCGGGGTTAACCAACAGCGACACCATCACTGCCGACTGGCGAGGCACAAACATCGCTGCGGTTGGAGTGGCATGGCTAGCATTTTGTTTGGGCAGTTGGGCAGGCGCACTCGCCGTTAGCCAGTAAGCTCCAATTGCACCCAGCAAAACCAATCCGAGCACCACACCCGATAAGATGGCAAAAAAAGAGCGAGATTTCATGGTTCACTCAACCGCAGCAATAGCGTTCATTGACAGGATTCAGCACCAAACTGGGGCAAACCGATTGCACAAAAATCAACCGTGATTTCAAGCTTGCCACCCCTCAGTTTATTACCTGTTCTGACCAGAAATGCAGCTAACCTCAAAAATGTCCACAACCCAACTGGGTCTTAAGGAGATTTCTGGGAAACCCTCTACCCCGGTACGGGCAGGTTTTGCAGATCAATCCTCTGGGCGACGCGAGACTGAGTCCAAACCTGCCCCAACGTGACAACAACTTTTTCCTAGAAATCTCCTA
>JAAUQT010000251.1 GCA_012033495.1 Cyanobacteria bacterium RM1_2_2
GACAGATCTTGACGCCAAACCGATCCCCCTCAGTCCCCCTTATTAAGGCTACCGTGTACACACAAGTCGAACGATCCCCCCTAACCCCCCTTACAAAAGGGGGGAACCGACCCACAACTGGCTTGAAGTCCCCCTTTTTAAGGGGGATTGAGGGGGATCAAGCAGGGTTTTAACTTCCAATGCAAGATCTGTGTACACGGCAGAACAGGCTAGGAGCTTCGCGCTGCCATCGTCAGGATTCTGGCTGAAATTTCCGGAATGGATCACAGCCCCTAGAACAAGTCAAACAAAATTTTAGGCTGGTGTTTAGGTGGTGCGTCTCTGCGCTCTGATGGTTTGGAAGGCTCGCCAGCACGATGCCCATAGCTGGCGCTGATTAAAGAGTTAACCAAGGCGCCGCTGTCCAACGTTTCCCGATCGAGCAACTCTAAAATTCGGCGGACTCTGGCAACCGCACCGCTCACTAGCCGATCGCGTTGAAACCGAGGCAGTAGATCAGCCGCCCCCTGACAGATCGCCCATTGGCGCTCGGAAGGGCAAATTTCCTTTTGTGCACCGTTCACCAAAACAACTGGCACTTCTGGATAGTGATCACGACACCAACGGCAAACAGAATAGGCATTGATGGCTTGAACTCTTGTATCGATCAGCAACAAATGCGGCAGCGGCACTTCAGCAGATTTGAGGTGTTTGAAACTCTCAGCCAGATTCACGTCTGGATGTTCCCAGATCACGGAGATATCTTGAGAACGCAGAATGGCTTGCCAAAGTGCTCCTTGGCGGCTCATCGGCTGAATCATCAAAACAAGGCGTAGAGGAGCTACCATCAGCAGAAGTTCACCATCAACAAAAGTTAGAGTAGATCGAGGAAGGATAAGGTGAGAACAGCTAACCTAGCGGTATGGGCAAACTGCGTCGCAAGATAAATCGCAAGATAAAACGACGCTTTGATGCCCTGATCGTCTTCTTATCGTCTAAAGTACCCAAGGAAAGGAACTCTGTTGCGAGATTTTAACAGCGCTCAACAATTATCGGACACCCATTCATCAGATACCGACACAACATTTCAGCTTTTGGCGACGACCAGTGGCGAACGGCTCGATCGTTGGCTGGCTGAGCAAATCGCGGATCTCTCGCGTTCGCGTGTGCAAAAACTGATTGAACAAGGGCAGGTGCAAATCAACGGTCAGGTGTGCACTTCGCAAAAAGTTATGATCCAACTGGGCGATCAAGTTCTCGTCGCGGTTCCGGCTGCTAAACCGCTAGATCTCGCGGCTGAAGCCATTCCGCTAGAAGTGCTCTACGAAGACGACCATCTGCTGATTATCAACAAACCCGTTGGGCTAGTCGTACATCCTGCCCCCGGACATGAAGGCGGCACGCTGGTGAATGCGCTGCTGGCTTACTGCGACAACCTAGCCGGAATTGGTGGTGTGCAGCGACCGGGAATTGTGCATCGGCTCGACAAAGATACCAGCGGCGCCTTAGCGATTGCTAAAACCGACTTTGCCCATCAGCATTTGCAGGCACAGTTTAAGGCGAAAACAGCCCGACGCGACTATTTAGCGATTGTCTATGGTGCACCTTCCAGCCCTTCAGGAACCATTGACGCTCCGATTGGTCGGCATCTCGTCGATCGCAAAAAAATGGCAGTCGTGCCGGAAGAGAAAGGCGGGCGCCGCGCCGTTACCCATTGGCAGGTGGCAGAACGGTTAGGCAACTATACGCTGATCCGGTTCCAGCTTGAAACTGGACGCACCCATCAGATTCGAGTTCATAGCGCTGAGATTGGGCATCCGGTGGTGGGCGATCCGGTCTACGGGGCTGGACGTTCGGTGGGCGTTAATTTACCGGGGCAGGCTTTGCACGCTTGGAAGCTGAAGTTGCAGCATCCGGTGACAGCCAACTGGATCGAAGCCGTTGCGCCGCTGCCTTCTACTTTCTTGACGCTGCTTGATGTGCTGCGCCGCCGCGCTGGGTTGCATACAGGAATTGCGGTGAACTTGGAGGGTTGAATTTCAACTTTTGCACCCTTCTGAACTTGAAATCTTCTGAACTGCGCCTAGGGAGTGCCTGCTTGATGGGTTCCCTGCCGCGTCAAAACAACCCGATCGCCATACTCCAGCAGCATTTCAATCGTGGCTAACTGGTTTTGCCAAGTCCGCACCCGATAATCTTCACTGAGGGCAGGTAGATTGATCCAAGTTTTAAATTGATTCTGGAAGCTGCTCAGTTGGGTTTGGGCCTGCTGCAAATTCTGGCTAGACGGCTGATTTGCCAAAGCTTGCAGGGCTTCGTCTAGAGCCGTTGTTTTGGTTCGCCAACTTTCTAGCTGCCCCTCGCCTAGCTGTAGCTGTCCGTTCTCTAGTAACCAATTCCACTGTTGCAGCAGCACTGCATACCGACTTGCCGCTGCATCAAAGGGCTGACGATAGGGAATCGGCTCAGTGGTTTGAACGCTTGCCTCACCTTGCATACGGTTAAAAATTGTTTGCAAATGGCTGTTGAGGTTTTCGGCTGCAAAGAGGGCAAATCCACCGGATGAAGAATCCCGTAAGGCTTGAATCTGATCAATTACTGTGGCATCGGATAGGTTAAGCATCCGAATTCCAGGCAGAATCAGCGTTGATCCTAGATCAGTTCTCGATAACCAGGGATTGGCGAGACGCTGTAAGCCATTCGTATCGCTGGCATAGCTCATCAATACGATCATGTCTACATCGCCGCGCTGGGCCCAAAGCTCCCAGTTTTGCTGAATTTCATTGACGCGCTGCCGTTCAGGAATGGCAAACACGGCGGTAGACAGCACCAACTCAGGATTGAGCCGCCGCACCAATCTAGAGGTGTCTGCCACAAAGGAGTTGACTTGCTCTGCCCGAAATGCCGTCCACTGTTGCCAAAGCCGCTGCTGGGGCGACTGTCCTGCGGCTGCGCTGGTACGAGTGGCTCCGGGGGAAAGCGTAATCGGATCAACCCCCGTCAACCGATAAAACTGCTGCCGCGCTGCCATGCCATAGCCGTAAGTGTGGCCACCGGTGCGCGGATCTTGAAACGGATAGCGAATATAGTCGAGGTGCAGCCCGTCTACCTTGTAGCGAGTCACGATTTCTTCAAACAAATTGAGCAGATAGCTGCGCACTTCGGGATTCGCCGGATCAAGAAATGGTTTTGTTTGTCCTGGCGGAATCATCTGGGCGCGGTTATCATAGTTGGCCCAATCTGGACGAGCCGCCAAAATTGGGCCAGGGTAGCTGGCAGGCTGATTGATCAACGGATTATGCACCTGGTTTCCGGCCGCAAACGTCCACACCCAAGCGTGCAGTTCCATGTCCCGCTGGTGAGCCAACTCGACTGCTTCCGCTAACGGGTCCCAGTGACGAGTCAGGGGATTTTGGGCAGGCGCAATTCGACTGGGATAAACCGGATAGCCTGCGTTCACGGTCTCAAAAAATACGGTGTTGATGCCTGCCTCTGCCAAGCGATCAAAAATTTGGGCTAACCCTTGACGAGAGCCTGCCCGCACAATTGTGCCCCGATCAAGCCACATGGCCCGCACTTCTGGCTGAGACAGAGGTCGATCGAGCGGGAAGTTGTCCCACAAAAGCTGACGGGTAGCGAGCCACTGTTGCCGAGCCGTCGCATAGTCTTGTTGCCGCAAAGCTCGTGAAAACGTATCGTAACCCTGCCGCGCCTGAGTCAAAATCGCATCATCAATTGATCTTGCCGCCACTGCCGAGCCGACGGGAACCGTTGCTCCTAGAACATCTGCTGTTCCGCCTGTCTTGGGAACCTGTGCTGCTTCAGCCAAGCGAGTGTTTGCCCGCGAATTGGAGAGAATTAGCGCACTCTCATAGCGACCAATTAGATTCTCCAACTCCTGCTGCATCGAGGTCGCTTCATACAAAGTAATCCGAGTTTTACGTTCGATATCTAATTCAGCAGGGGCAACTTGTTCCGCCGGATCTTGGCTTGTAGTTGTCCGAGGTGAAGCTGTCTCCGGCCTGGGTTGAGGCATTGGCGGCATTGTTCGTCCGAAAATTGACTGCCCTGAAGCTCCCAAAGAGAGAGCCGTGCTGGAAGTTTCGCTGGCAGGATTGGATGACAAACCCCCTCGATTAGGGCGCTCTTGGGTCGTTGAAGCGGCAGGTGTCCTTTGGGCAGGCGTCGCAGTTGCCGCATTCGCCACCGATTGAAGCGGCGGCACATCTTGAAATCGACTAACTGCGGCTCGCAGCCAACTGCTGTCTAAATCTGCTAAACTCGCAGCCGGATCACCCCAGCGCCACCCCAAAAAAGTCGATCGCTGAGTCACAACCACAGCAGCTCCTTCACTGCTAGCGGTCGCCGATCCAGATGGATTGCCCCGATTCCACACCGCCACAGGTTGACTCGACAGACTGGTGGGCACAATCACCCCCCCGATGAGCGTACTGGCTGTACTTGCCTGACGAATCCAGCGTTGGCTCGCAAGCTGTAAAGGTTGAAGAGACTGAGCTTGCGACAGATCAGACGCCCAATAGGCACCGAGCAACGATCGCAAAGCCTGCTGGACACCGGCAGAAGATTGGCTGCCAATCATACCGCTGACGATCACCCGTCCGCCCCGGTTCAGCCATGCTTGCAACCCCAAAAGCTGATCGGCAGTAATGGTTTCTATATTGGGCAGAAATAGCACCGAGACATTGCCAAAATCGCCAGAACGTTGAATCGTGTTCCAGTCGATGATTTGATAGTCGAGTCCGGTTGCCGCAAGACGAGTGGTAATCTCCTGCCAATGAGCCTGATTCTCCGCACTTTGAACCACTCCAATTGCTGGCATTTGTTGAGCTTGCACCTGAGCCACTTGTCTAACGCGATTAGGGACAGGCTCGGCAGAAGCTGAGGTAATGCAGCCTAGGCACTGCGACCAAAATAAACCACACAGAAGTGCGTGAGAAGCAACCTTTTCTAGCTTGAGAGACAACGGGAACGGTTGAGAAAACAAAGCCATCAACGTGCACCAATTTGCAGAAATTCAGTCAAACACAGTCTATTCTTCACAGAAAAGCTGCAACAATAAACACACTACAGCAACATTTGGTAGAAGCATCCGCCAAACGACTGTTGAAAGGCTCGATAGCAGCAAATTTTGCTAACTCTTCATAAACCAACTAACGGTAATCACGTAGGTTTACATTAGTTCACGGCACAGTGAGGATCTAAGTACATTTTGCGACGCTATCAGGGAATCGCTAACGGGCGGTTCGTAGTCTGTCAACGATTTATTGACGGGTCAAGTCGCTGGAGTTTGATGCAATCATCCTAGGGCGCGTCATCCATGGATGGTCAAGCGCAGCATCGGCTTGATCGCGCCTGTTCCTCCAAACAGGCTAGGGGGTGTCGTGCCATCATCAAGATTCTGGCTGAAATGGATCACAGCCCCTAGGATGTGGCGGACTTCTTTAGGCTCAAAAGCTGTAGAGTCAGACGGGGGAGTCGCAAACCTCTCGCTGTAGCGGTAAGGGCTGTTCATTTATCAGACCACAGGGTGCTTTGATGTGTACGACTGAGTGATTATAAAGACTACTGTATTTGGAATCTTTAAGATAGGAGAAACTGAAACACTTCTGTCTATAGTTGAGGTGAGATTAAACCCTCTGTCACGAACTCTCTCTTTGGGAACTGGTGAAGCTTAGTAGAGAGATTTAAGATCGACGCATTGCTGTGACTTGCTCAGACATGGACGACCGGAGTTTAAGGCTGTATCCCATCGTAAAGCCCTAACTCTATGCACTTGTTACCTTATGCTTTGTGCAAAATTCCGTCGTTTGTTTGAGAAAGAAGCAATGTATAAACGGCATTAAGACCAGTGCCACTTAAGATAGAGGAGAAAAAAACAGATGTTTTTTCATAAAAAGGAACCTATTCACGTTGTTGAAGTCAAAGAAGCAAACCCCCGTTTCGCTCAGCTTCTTCTAGAACAATTTGGTGGCGCAACAGGAGAACTTTCAGCCGCGTTGCAATACTGGGTGCAATCTTTTCATGTTGAAAATGCGGGTATCCGGGACATGCTTCAGGATATCGCAGTTGAAGAGTTTGGACACTTGGAAATGGTGGGCAAAATGATTGAAGCTCACACGAAAAATGTAGACCAAACAGAAGCTTTCAAGAGCACTTTGTTTGCTGTGCGGGGTGTCGGGCCACATTTTTTAGATAGCCAAGGTAATGCTTGGTCAGCCAACTATTTGAATGAAGGCGGTGATGTTGTACGCGATTTGAGAGCGAATATTGCTGCTGAAGCTGGAGCACGGCAAACCTATGAGCAATTGATCAAGCTTGCTACTGATGAAGGGACTAAAGAAACGCTTGTCCATCTTCTGACACGCGAAATCTCTCACACTAAAATGTTTATGGAAGCGCTAAATTCCCTAGGCAAATTAGACGATCCATTCTTTGGTAACGTTCAGCCAGATGAAACTGTCGATATTTACTACAATTTGTCGTCTAATGGCTCAAAGGATGAGCGCGGCCCATGGAACTCTGAACCGAACTTCCGCTACATTGCCGACCCAATGACTCAGCGCTAATTTCTAGGGGCTACCATCCATTCTCAGCTAAAACCCTGATGATAGCAAGGCGACAGCCCCTAGCCTGTTTTGGGGAACGGGCGATCCTACTGATGCGGCAATCATTTGACCATCCATGGATGACGTGCTTCAAGGAGCGTGGATTGAATCAATCCGTAAACTGGACGGGCGGGTTGAGCAGACCAATCGGCATCCGACAATCGATTTGACCGCAAAACCCGCCCGTACCCACGATCGAACTGATTTAATATTCCATTCCTAAGACTCTTGTTTGAAACTACTCTGATTTGAAATTAGGCCACTCGAATCAGCGTAGAGCCAATCAGACATTGAACACCTCTCTTCTAGTTGTTAAGCACAG
>JAAUQT010000252.1 GCA_012033495.1 Cyanobacteria bacterium RM1_2_2
GGGGGACTTCAAGCCATTTTGGGTTCGGTTCCCCCCTTTTTGAAGGGGGGTTAGGGGGGGATCGCTCGACTTGTGTGTACACCGTAGCAAGCTTGATGTGGGAGTCTTTTCCAATTTGGTAAGTGGTTTTTGGTCGGGAATCTACAAACACTGTCCGATTGCCCCTAGCCCGCTTGAAAAAGGCTACCGTACACCCGCGCAAAGATTCTCCCTTACCCTCTGACGCCTACGGTGTACACACCCGTTGAGATTCGCTTCGTCGCAGACTTCTTCGACCCCTAAATCCTCCATTCTGGGGGACTTCTCCAAGCCGGTTGTGTCTTCAAAGTCCCCCACAGGTGAGGGATTTAGGGGGCTGAGAGGAGTTGGGTGTACACCGTAGCATTCAATTGGGGCAGGGGATCTTCAGTCTGTATGTCTACCTAAATCAAAGCTGAGAAGCTGGTATGCTCAGTAACCTAGAGGGGAGATACCCCTGCCCTCTCTGCTCCATACCTCATACATTAAAGAAAAGCCATAAACTTTATACAGGGCTGATATGCAGCACTCGATCATCAGGGCAACTGCTATGAATACAACTGCTATGAATAAACGCCGCAGCCGTAGTGTACAGGCAACCCTTGCAGGCATTGAACGGCTGGAAGCTGAGCGCCGGAATCGGGGTTTGACGCTTGAAGCTTTGGCCAACGCGGCTCAGGTCGCACCTGATACATTGAAGCGACTGATTCGTCGAGAACGGGTTGATCGCAATTCGGTGCGCGATATTGTCCGGGCGCTGGAATTGGAACCCGTTGACATCGTTGATTTTCAAGAATGGAACCAGTGGTATAACACCGGCGCTCAAGCGGCTCAGCCTGTTCAACCTGATGCTGAGTCTGCGCCTGATTCGGCTGCATCACCGTCTAAAGCGCTGGCATCGGAGGTGGCTGCCTCTGAGGTGGCTGATGAATTGACTACCTCTCAAGGCAGTGGTCAAATCACTGGTCAACCCAGCAACGGGCTAGAGCCAGATTTTAGCCTCTACATTGAGCGATCCCCGATTGAATCAATTTGTCAGCAAACGATCGAAACACCGGGAGGGCTGCTCCGCATTAAGGCTCCTCAGCAAATGGGCAAAACGGCTCTGTTAACGCGGCTATTGTGGTCCTCTCAACCACACTATCAAACCGTTTGCCTCAGCTTTCAGCTTGCCGATCGGGCCGTTTTTTCCGATCTCAACACCTTCCTGAAGTGGTTTTGTGCAGTAGTGAGCCGCGAGTTGGGCTTAGACGATCGGCTAGAGCAATGGAAGGACATTTACTCCAGCAGCTACAATGCTACCTTCTACTTTCAGGATTACTTGCTCAATACCGTCAATAGCCCGCTGGTGCTAGCGCTCGACAATACCGATTTGGTATTTGAACACGAAGAAATTGCCACCGATTTCTGCAAACTTTTGCGCAACTGGCACGATCTACCGCGCCGCAGCGACCGGAATAGCCCAATTTGGCAAAAGCTGCGATTAGTCATTGTTCATGCTACCGAAATCTATGGGGCGCTCGACATCAACGCTTCGCCACTGGCAGGAGTTGGCGTTTTGGTTGACCTGCCTGAATTAACCTTTGAGCAAGTGCAGGATTTGGTGCAGCGATATCGGATCGGTTGGAGCACGGATCAGGTGCAGCAGTTTACCAAGTTGGTCGGCGGACATCCTTACTTGTTGCAGTTAGGGTTGGAACAAATTCAGCGTCAGCACGTCACCCTAGAGCAGGTCTTGCAGACGGCACACACAGAAGCGGGCATCTACAGCAACCATCTGCGCCAACAGCTTAGCCATCTAGAACAATCGCCAGAATTGGTGGAAGTCTTTCAGGATGTGGTGAGGGCAGCAGAGCCGATTCAGGTGAAGCCTGCTCATGCCTTCAAGCTACAAAGTATGGGGTTAGTCCATCTAGAAGGGAATCAGGTCAAGCCTCGCTGTTTGCTGTATCGGCAGTATTTTTCTGATGCTTTGCGTTAAGTGTTGCCTCATTTAAACCTATATTAACTCACATGTTTACTAAACCATCCCTTATTCTTTCTAGATCGCCATAGTGCTGATGTAAAGAAAAATTATCAGTCTTGTTTGCGTTCCCGTTCTTTCATCCTCCATTCTTAAAACATCAGGCATGATCCACCAGCAGTCTTACGAGTATCGCGTTGGGGCTACCCTGCCTGCCGATGCGCCCAGTTATGTGGTACGAGAGGCAGACGAAGCGCTCTATCAAGCTTTGCGTTCCGGCGAGTTCTGCTATGTGCTCAATTCTCGTCAGATGGGTAAGTCTAGCTTGGAGGTTCGCACGCGCAAACGGCTAGAAGCAGAAGGATTTGCCTGTGCGCTCATTGACCTCACGCAGATTGGCAGCCAGCAGGTGAGTCCCGCTCAGTGGTATGCGACGCTGGCGAATCATTTTGTGATCAGCTTTGGGTTGAAGTGCGATTTAACAGCTTGGTGGCAAGAACGCCAGATGCTGACTCCCCTAGCGAGATTGGGAGAATTTATCGAAACGATTTTGCTGGCTCAGCTTGATCAGCGCATCGTGGTGGTGATCGACGAAATTGATGGGGTGCTGAGTTTAGACTTTCCCACCGACGACTTTTTGCCTTCATTCGCTCGTGCTATAACCAGCGCCCGGAGAAAGCAGCCTATCAGCGGCTGACGTTTGTGCTGATAGGGGTGGCGACGCCCTCTGACCTGATTGCCGACAAAGAGCGGACGCCCTTCAATCTGGGCTGCGCCATTGAACTGCATGGCTTTCGGTTGGCAGAAGTGCAGCCCCTGATCTCCGGTCTGGCAGGGCACGCAGAGCAGCCGCAAGCCGTGCTAGCAGAAATTTTGAACTGGACAGGCGGACAGCCATTTCTGACCCAAAAGCTGTGTCGGCTGCTGGTTGATGCGCCCAATCATGGCATTGCTGCCGGAGAGGAAGTGGCGGCCGTTAAAACGCTGGTGCAGTCGCAAATTCTCACCAACTGGGAGTCGCAGGATAACCCCGATCACCTAAAGACGATTTCGCGCCGAATCTGCGAAAAAGATAAACCGTTTTTGGGGAGGCTGCTGCGGCTCTATCAGCAAATCTTACAGACCGGACAAATTGCCGCCGATGACAGCCGAGAGCAGAACGAATTGCGGCTATCGGGGTTGGTGGTCAAACAGGCAGGGGTGCTGAGAGTATATAACCCCATCTACAGAGCGGTGTTTAACGAACAGTGGGTGCAAGAAGCGCTGGCGGCTCTGCGTCCCTATGCCGAAATGATGAGCGCTTGGCTGGCTTCCGGTCGCAAAGATGAGTCTCGTTTGCTGCGCGGCAGAGCTTTGCGGGATGCACTGGCATGGGCAGAAAATAAGGAGTTGAGTGATGCGGATCGGCAATTTTTAGCCAGCAGTCAGGCTGTGGCAGAACGCATCACGCGGGAAACTGCCGAGTTGCTGTCTCAGCAGGCCCGAACCGAGGTTGACAAAATCTTGACTCGGTTTGCACCAGAGTTGGGTCAAATTGCCAGTCGTCCTAAGGTGCTGATCCAGGCGATCCAGTCTTGGGCGGGATCGCAGCCAGGCTTAACCGAGCAGTTGTGCCAGCTTTTGATTTCAGAGTCAGAATCGCGGATTCCGGTTGGAGAGGAGGCAGGTTGGGTGGAACATTTGGTGCAGACACGATTAATTCAATATTGGGAAACCCAAATTTCGGCAGAACCATTGCGTACTCTCCGGGATACGCTGCTTGCCGATGAGAAATGTTTGGAGCTATTGCAGCTTTATCAAAAAATTCTGCGCCACGAGGGAGTAATTGCTGATGACAGTGCAGAACTTCGCTTGTTGATTAATTTAGGACTGATTGAAGACGAAGCAGGACATCTTAAAGTGGCAAATCAAATCTACGCTCGGGTTTTTGATCAGAATTGGGTCGAGCAGGAATTAGTCACAGCTAGAGAACGCCCTGTGATTCGGCAGCGCTACGAGATTATGAAAAAGCTGCGAGAAGAAGAATTTGTGCAGACTTATCTCGTGAAAGACCGAGATTTGCCGAGTCAGAGCCAATATGTGATCAGACAAATTGCGCTGAATATTCCAGATGGAACGCCAGCAGTGACGCAAAGTTTACTAGCAAGTCGATTCAAAGAACTAGAAAAGCTGAACGGTCACGGGCAAATTCCGAAGCTGCTTGCTTCATTTACCGAGAACGAAAAGTTCTACATTGTGCAGGAATTTATCGAGGGACAAAATCTCAAAGAGGAGTTTAGGACAAATCGGCTGTGGAGCGAACCAAAAGTAATTGATTTTCTAATCGATCTGCTGGAAATTTTGGAGTTTGTGCATCGACAGGACTTGTCTCATCTCAACCTTCAACCCAGCAATTTGAGACGACGGCAGCAGGACGGGAAGCTCGTTTTAATCGATTTTGGCATTCTGGAGGGCATTCCTGAATTGAGTGATCGGCTTGATTCATCCGAGCAGATGTCCGATATTCCTAGCTACAGCTTGCCAACGGGAACTGCGGATCGGGCCCCGTTCAGTCAAGATCTGTATGCCGCTGGCATGATGGGAATTCAGGCGTTAACTGGCATTCAACCGAATTATTTGACCATCGATCGCAAAACTGGGGAAATTATCTGGCGTTTTGCCATCTCTGATCGCCCTATGGTTCCGGTAGGGGAAGGGTTAGCTAGCATTCTCACGAAACTGGTGTGCCATAGCTCAGAACGGCGATATCTCAGCGCTACAGAGGTGCTGGAAGATTTGCGTGCCCTGAAACAACCGACTCCCACGCCTTTCCGGTTTGCTTGGTTGGGCGATCGGCGGATCTTGGTTGGCGGATTGGTCGGGCTACTGGCGCTGGGCACACTGGGCGTTTGGGGCTATCAGCGCAAAATTCAGTCTGAGCAGGTGGCGGCTTGCAATGCTTCGATTACGTCGGCTCAGTCTGATGTGGAATTAGTGGTGGCTGCCAATCGGGTGTTAGAAGCCTGTAGCCAACTGATTGCCAACCAACCCAACGATGCGCAGGCTTTGAAGCAACGCGGTCAAGCCTCGCTGCTGTTGTCGAAGTATGAATCTGCGGATGCTGAAAAAATTCTGAATCGTGCCTTGGAAGATTTTCAAGCTGCGAGTGAAGCGCAAGATGATGATCCGCAGGCTTTTTTCTATTTGGGTTTGGCACAATTTCTGCAAAATGAAGCAACTTATGCAGACAGCTACCGCAAGGCTATTGAGCTTTATTTAAAGCAAGATGCTGCCCGCATGTCGGCGGCTGATTTCCCGATTTTGGCGGAACTGCTTTCGTTTTTGATGGTGAAAAACCCCTTAAACCAAGCGGTTTATGAGCAAACCAACGCTCTGTTTGAAAAGGCGCAAACTGTTAACCCCGCCTCTACGAATTTGGTTTACAACCACGGGGCATTTAATGTGAGAGCTAAAAACTATCGAGACGCGATTTACATTTTCAAAGATAAAATTTTGGCGCGCACAATTCCTTCTCAGAATGATCGAGTTTGGGTCAGCAAAGGAGTCGTGACGTTGCTCTTAGGCCGGACTGGCTTTCCTGATGCGCTGGATGCCTTTAAGCAGGCGCTAGAGATCAATCCCGATAACGCGCTGGCGTCCAATTACAAAACCCAGCTAGAATCCTGTTTGGCGCAGGGAAATGCTAGCCCATCCCCTGCATGTCCGCTAGAAACGGTGACTGCCGAAAGTTTGGGCAAAAACTTCCAGACGATTTTCCCGATCGAGCCGCTCTATTCTTGTCAGGAGTATCCAGTTTTGGCCATGTCCGAGCGAAAAGACTATCAGCCCATTTGCAATTAAAATACACCCAGCCCTATCATCAATGGATTGAAATGCAAGGCGCTCCGGCTAAACTTTCTATTCTGGTCATCGAGTCAAACCCTGATCATGCGCGTTTAATCGAAACGGCTTTGACTCAGAATGCTTCTCAGCGGCAAGTGATTTCAGTCGTAGATGGAACGCAAGCGATCAATTTCCTGCGCCGCCGTGAAGCCTATCAGGACGTTGGACGCCCTGACTTGATCTTGCTAGATCTAAATTTGCCAGGACAAGACGGCAAAGAAATTTTGACGGAAATTAAGACCGATTCGCAACTCAAGCGCATCCCCATCGTGGTACTGACCACTTCCGATCGCGAGGAAGATATCTTGAAAGCCTATTCGCTGCAAGGCAACTGCTATGTGATTAAATCTTCTGATCTGGAACAGCTATTTCAAATCGTGAAGCGGATTGAAGAATTTTGGTTAAAAATTGTTACATTACCAGTAGAGTAAGCAGATCAGGCAATCCATATTTTTATAAATAAATATAGCGTTTATCTAGATAAAATCAGGCGTTTAAGTGCTTTTAATAAGCTAAAAAACGAATTGTTTTTCCTTTAACTAATCTTCTGTTTTATTTAAGAATCCCCTACGGTTGCTTAACATTCTCCTGAGATATGCTCCTAAATGAAGCGGCAAAAAGGGCGCGGTGACAACATTCCTGAACGACATTCTTTAGATGCCCAATTTGCTAATTTGATCTAAATTCTGCGATGCAACCAAGCTGTAACTTGGTTGGTTTTAGAACCTGTCTGAAAAGTCTGGCGATTGACGCGAAGCGGTTGAGATCCCCCTCAATCCCCCTACCCTGTGGGAAGCCGCTTCGCGTCTAGAAAAGATAGACTTCAAATCAGTTTGGGTCGGGGGGATCAATGAGAGCTCAACCGATAGCAGCCCCTTTTCCAACAGGTTCTTAG
>JAAUQT010000253.1 GCA_012033495.1 Cyanobacteria bacterium RM1_2_2
AGCATCAGCCCCAACTCACCGCAGCCTGGGGAAATCTGGGTGTCGCATGGCAAGCAATCGGCGAAATTGAGCAGGCAAAACAGGCATTTCAGCGAGCATTGACGTTGAACCCTACTTACGTCAAGCGCAGAACGGGCTAGGGGCAATTTATGAAAAGCAGGAATTAGTGGCACCAGCCCTCCAACACTACAGCCGAGCGGTAGCGCTTCAACCCAGCTATTTGCCAGCATTAATCAACCTAGGCAGCATTCAGTTTCGCCTAAAGCAGTTTGACGCCGCAGCAGCGACCTTTCAGCAAATTTTGCAGCTTCAGCCCAATCAGGTGCAAATTTTGGACAGCTACCTCAAACTGCTGCTCACCACCTGCCACTGGGCAGAGCTACCCGCTTGGGTAAACCGCTTCCAGCAAGCAGTCCAAACTCAACTCACTTCAAATCAACTCACTTCAAATCATCCGCCACATCTTTCGCCGCATCTTTCGCCCTTAAACAGCCTGTTTCTGCCCCTTTCTGCCGAAACGCAAAAAAGCATTGCCGAACACCACGCCCGCGAAATTAGCCAGCGCATGGCAGACCTCCGACAGCACTTAGCAACCGCATGGCAGGCTGAAGCAACACCCCATTCAGCCACCGTTCAGAACACCGATGCAGCCACCTCCAAAATCCAAAATCCAAAATCCAAAATCCGCTTAGGCTACGTTTCGGGCGACTTTCGCTATCACGCGGTTGGGCAACTCATTCTACGATTGTTTGAACTCCACGATCGGCGCAGCTTTGAAGTGTTTGCCTATTGCCTCAATGCCGATGATGGCAGCGCTGAGTATCGCAAGCTTGCCGCCGACTGTGATGGTTTTCGCGTCGTGCAAAACTGGACGCCTGCCGCCATCGCGCAACAAGTCCACGACGACCAGATTGATATTTTGATCGATCTTGCAGGCTACACCAACCATGCCTGTCCAGAGCTATTTGCCCTGCGTCCGGCTCCGCTGCAAGTCAACTATCTCGGCTACCCCGGCACGCTGGGAGCCGACGCCATCGATTACGTGATTACCGATGCGGTGATTACTTCACCTGAATTAGCCCCGACCCTCACCGAAACCTGCCTCTACCTACCCGAAACCTATCAGGTCAACTGCTACCCTTATCCAGATGCAGACCCGGCTCCAGCAGCGTCTAGATCCCAGCTTAAAATCCAAAACAGTCTTCCGGCAGAGGCGTTTGTATTTTGCTGTTTCAATCAAAGCCAGAAAATTGAGCCGACGGTGTTTTCAGCCTGGATGCGGATTCTGGCTCAAGTGCCCAACAGCGTGCTGTGGTTGCTCAGCGAAAGCTCGATTGCAGAAGCCAATTTGCAGGCAGTGGCGGCAGATCAGGGGGTTGATCCGACTCGGCTGATTTTTGCGACGCGAGTCCCCAAGGCAGACCATCTGCGGCGGCATGTTTGCGCTGATTTATTTCTCGACACGCTGCATTACAACGCTCACGTTACGGCTAGCGATTCGCTGTGGGCAGGTGTGCCAGTGCTGACCGTTTTGGGCAATACTTTCGCGTCTCGCGTTGCTGCCAGTCTGCTAACCGCCGCCGGAATTCCAGACCTGATCACGCCCAGCCTAGCTGCCTATGAACAGCTTGCCGTGCAGTTCGCCACCGATCCGACCGATCTACACCTGCTCAAAGAACGGCTCATCCGGCAGCGATCCACCAGTCCGTTGTTTGACACCGCCCGAACGGTACGCCGTCTAGAAGAAGGCTTTCGGCTGATTTGGCAGCGGCATCAAACCGGAGCACCTCCCACAGCAACGCGAGTGATTGCTGAGCAGCGACCTGTTTCAGCGGCTATAAAATCTGCAAAATCTGCAAAATCTGCAAAATCTACGAAAACAATCAAGCCCGTAAAAACCGAGCATTCTGCTTCACCTCACGGCTTTGCCACCGGCAACACGATTGCCTGTACCGCAGATGCAGGCTTCCTGGAATGGCTTCGCCAATCCCACGGCTCGTTGCTGGTGACAACCTATCAGGCCGGCAAAGTGCTGTTAATTGGTTGGAATGGGCATCAGGTAACGCTGTTGGCGCGACAGTTTGATAAACCGATGGGCGTGGCCTCGACAGGCGACCGAATTGCCCTCACCACAAGGCAGGAAGTGCTGTTTTTTGCCAATGCTCGCCTTTTAGCCCACAGCTACCTTGAAGAGCAGCCCGGTCGCTATGATGCGCTCTACTTACCGCGAGCCAGCTACTTCACCGGCGACTTAAACACCCACGATCTCGCCTTCGGGCAGGATGGGCTGTGGTTGGTAAACACGCGGTTTAGCTGTTTAGCCAGCCTCAGTTTAGAGTTCAATTTTGTGCCGCGCTGGTATCCTGCCTTCATCTCAGAAATTGCCCCAGAAGATCGCTGTCACCTAAATGGGTTAGCCATGGTGGCAGGTAAGCCGAAATATGTCACCGCATTGGGAAAAACCGATACGGTGGGCGGTTGGCGTCAAAACAAAGCTGCGGGCGGCATTGTCATTGATGTGGAAACCGACGAAATTGTGCTGCGCGGACTATCGATGCCCCATTCGCCGCGCTGGTATCAAAACAAACTGTGGCTGCTCAACTCAGGAACCGGGGAACTTTGGCAGGTTGATCCAGTTACGTGGAAGCCAGAGGTGGTTTGTGCGCTACCGGGGTTCGGGCGAGGGCTAACGATTGTGGGCGACTATGCCCTGATTGGACTTTGCCAAATCCGAGAGCAGCACATTTTCGGTGGATTGCCGATCCAAGAACGGTTTGACCAGTTGCTTTGTGGCGTGGCAATCGTTGATTGCGGCAAGGGCAGCCCGTGGGTTGGCTAGAATTTCCCAGCGGTTGCCGTGAACTCTATGATGTGAAGTTTCTGCCCGGAGTGGTGCGCCCCAACTTGCTCAGCCCAGAGAAAGCCGCCGTTCGAGAAGCGTTTCTGGCCCCAGAGTTTGCCTACTGGCTGCGTCCTTCGGCAATGGTGCCTGAGTAAGGGCAAATCCCTCTAAAACGCCTGAATCCATTCCTTCACTTCATATTCCGTCCAAATACCGTTTTGCCAGTAGGGATCGGCTTCGACTAGTTGGCGGGCGGCGGCTTCGGTGTCGGCTTCATACACGCCAAACACTTGGGTCAAATCTTGGGTAGGGCCGAGCGTAATCAGCGCTCCCGAATCTCTCAGTGCTGCGAGCCGATCGAGATGGGCTTGACGATAAGGGGCGCGTTTTTCCAGCACATTATCACAGTAGCTACCCCAAAGAACGTATTTTGGCATGGCAAGATCCCACCTTTGCTAGAACGAAAAAACTCAGCTTGCCTCTAATTTTGAAACATAATCGAGCAAATCTAACGGTCGGAGTGATGGCTGGCTGATTTGCCCCAGTCTAGAAGGAAGCAAAGATAAATATGCTGCATATTATGTTAAGCAAACGTCAATGGTATCGTCGGTTGAAAATTAGCATGATAGCGTTTGGTTTAGCCATTTTGATGCTGAGTCTCAGTCCTGTGCAGGTTGCCCACGCAGATGCTAAGCAGCCCAAAGGAACCACTGCTTCTGACTTGTCAGATATTCCTAACTTGGAACAAATGGATCACGACAAGTTTGAGAAGTATGTAGGCGATGTGCCAGAGGATCGAAAGCCGCTGTTTAATCCAGACAATGGTAAATCTCAATTGATCAAAGACAAAAATCCCTTGAGCGATGAGGTAATTACCCCAGCCGATCTCAAAGAGGGACAGACGGACTGAGTCCAAAGGGTTAGATCCCCGAATTGTTGAAAAATCCGAGGATCTGGGGTTAGAGAGTGAGTCATCAAGGCTAATCCCAATTCTTGAAGGTAGAGCAACCGAGGTAGAGCAACCGATCCAGTAGGGGCACTTCTGCAACGGATCAGCCTGTGCTTTAGCTGCGGGTTGATCTTTATAACAAGAACCTTAGAAAGAAACCGAATCGGCTCGCAGTTCTTGAATCAGTTGCTCCAACTCATGGCTACCTGCTTTGTAAACTTCATTGCAGAAATGGCAGGTGGCTTCTGCGCCTTCATCTTTTTCGATCATGTCGCGCAGTTCCGTTTCGCCTAAAATTTTGAGTGCTCCCAAGACTCGATCAAACGAGCAGTTGCACTGGAACTGCACCAACTGAGTTTCTGGAAAAATTTGTAAATCCATGTCGCCCACCAAATCCTCGAAGATTTGCGGCAGCGATTTTCCGGCTTGCAGCAGCGGCGTGAATCCGGTCAGCGTAGACAACCGCGACTCTAGCGTTTCTACTAGGGCTTCGTCTCTGGCAGCTTTGGGCAAAACTTGCACCAACAAACCGCCTGCTGCCGTCACCCCTGCCGCTCCGACAAAAACCCCCAACACGAGGGCTGAGGGAGTTTGCTCTGAACTGACTAAATAATGCGTCAAATCATCGCCAATTTCGCCCGAAACAAGCTGCACCGTACTGGAATAGGGATAGCCGTAGCCAACATCCCGCACGACATAGAGATAACCTTCGTGACCCACTGCTCCACCCACATCTAGCTTGCCTTTCGCATTGGGCGGAAGCTCTACTTCTGGGTGGTCTACATAGCCGCGTACCGTACCATCTGCGCCTGCGTCTGCCATGACGCCACCGAGCGGGCCATTCCCTTTGATGCGAATGTTCACCCGCGACTCAGCCCGTTTCATGCTGGAAGCCAGCAATAAGCCTCCAGTCATGGTTCGTCCGAGTGCTGCTGTTGCCACATAAGAAAGGTTGTGGCGCTGCCGGGCTTCTTCGGTCAGACGGGTGGTCACTACACCCACGATCCGAATGCCGCCATCGGCTGCCGTCGCTCGCAATAACTGATCTACCATGAAAGTCCTATACAGTTCTTAACAGTGCCTATTGTTCTATTTTAAGACGATTGATTTAGGACACTCGCCCTAAGACTCTCTCAGAAGTGAGAAATTCTGGTTGGCATCAGCGAACCCTCAGCAAATTCTCAGTTAGGGTCGTTAGCTTAGAGAAGGCGCACCTTGCCTAGAATGGGGCTGTTAAACCCGACTGTCATGGAGACAATCAAATGGATTACTACAAACCCGAACACCTTTCGCAATTTAGCCAAGTCGGTGCAGGCAACCCGGAACTTGCGGAAAAGTTTTTTGCCTACTATGGGGCTGTTTTTGAAGAAGGTGCGCTATCGGTTCGGGAGAAAGCGCTAATTGCGCTGGCAGTTGCCCATACGGTGCAGTGTCCGTACTGCATTGATGCTTACAGCAAAGAATGTTTGCAGCAAGGCTCGGATCTAGAGCAAATGACCGAAGCAATCCATGTGGCAACCGCAATCCGGGGTGGTGCATCTCTCGTACATGGAATGCAGATGTTGGATCACGTTAAACAGTTGGGAATGTAAGGACGCTTTTGCATGTTTGAAGCTACGACACCGCTCGAATTAGATCTCCATAGCCCTGAGTCTGGGGCTAAACCCACCACCTCTTTACACAGACGGCGTGTGCCGCTGGCATCTCCGCACTATCAACGTGAAACCTTAGCTGCGCTGGATTTATCGCATACGCCGCATCAGGGAAATTTTGCGGCTCAACTCGCCCAACAAGGCTGGCAACCCCTAAAACCGGCCGAACTGGAAATCTTCCAAATCAACATCGGCAAGCTCTGTAACATGACCTGTCGGCACTGTCATGTCGATGCGGGCCCCGACCGCCGCGAAAACATGGATCTGGAGACCGTGAACGCTTGCTTGCGAGCCATTGACCAAACCACCGCGCACACAGTTGACATTACGGGCGGCGCACCAGAACTGAATCCGCATTTTCGCTATTTGGTGGATCAATGTGTGGCACGAGGCAAGCATGTGATCGATCGCTGCAACCTCACCGTTTTGCTGTTGCCGCCGCTGCAAGATCTCCCGCAATGGCTGGCAGACCGGAATGTGGAAGTGGTTTGTTCGCTGCCGCACTACCGCAAGCTCAACACGGATACTCAACGCGGCGATGGCACCTTCGAGAAATCGATTGAAGCACTGCGTCGATTAAACGCGGTAGGGTATGGGCAGGGTAATCCAAACCGCAAGCTGACATTAATGTCTAATCCGGTGGGCGCGTTCTTGGCGAGCGGTCAAACCAAAATGGAGCAGGAATGGAAAACCGGACTGATGAAAAACTATGGCATTCGCTTTGATCGACTGATTACGCTGAACAATATGCCGATTTCCCGCTATCTGGAATGGTTGGAACAGTCGGAGAATTTGCAGCGCTACATGGAAGTTTTGGTGAATGCGTTTAACCCAGCGACGATTGCGGGCTTGATGTGTCGGAATACGCTATCTGTATCGTGGGATGGGCGGCTCTTCGACTGTGACTTTAACCAAATGTTGGATCTCGAAGTGCAGCAGCCTGCCAACGAAACCGTTTCGATTCAGCAGTTTAACCTCGACTGGCTCCAACAACGGCACATTAAGGTCGATCGCCACTGCTTTGGCTGTACGGCAGGGGCAGGCAGTTCTTGCGGCGGCGCAATCGAGAAATAAGCATCCTGCTCTTCTGTGGGCAAAATCCCCGGATTCTTCGAGAGTCCGGGGATTTCAATAAACCGCATTTTTCGACTGATCGCCAAGCTCACTCTTGGTTATACCGATTTAAACAAACTTCGTGACAGATCTTGACGCCAAACCGATCCCCCTCAGTCCCCCCTTATTAAGGGGGGATGCCGGAGGCAGGGATCTGA
>JAAUQT010000021.1 GCA_012033495.1 Cyanobacteria bacterium RM1_2_2
GAACGGCGAGGTTGAGCGCAGCCGAGGTGGTGAGCGCAGTCAATGGTGGGTTGAGCGCAGCCGAAACCCGAATTTTAATTAGGTTCTTCTACTTAGAAGCTTAGTTCAGAAATCACAACTTCTGTTCTATTATTTCTTGTTTAGCTTTAGCTTGTTCAACTTTGTAGTTAGCAATAAAAAGCTCATTACCTTTTGCTGCACTGCCCTGCATATAGTTATTCATGCCGTATTGAAGCTGCCATTCGTATAAGTTAGCAAAGCTGAAGTTCTCTCGAATTTCGGCAGAATCATCATAAGTAATTAGCCAATCGTGCGGACACTTTTGGAGATTTTGAGCAAACTGATTGTGATCAAAATAAGTATGTAAATCTCCTTTTTTGCCATACAGCTTCGATTTTGTTGCTGCTAAATAAGGCGGATCGAGAAAAATGAAAACCTCATTGCCCGGTGTTTCCAAAGCAACGCTGTAATCCTGATTCGTGATCACAACATCGCTCAAAAGTTCTTTAAGCTGCTGTAACCGTTGAATCGATGAATTGGTGAAGCGAGTCTCAAATGCTTTCTGGGAAAAGCCGCCGCAATCCACCGTTCCAGAAAACGAAATTCGGTTTAGCACAAAAAACCGCACGGCTCGCTCAAACTCAGAAAGTTGATTTACATTCAGCGTTGTTAGCTCAGCAAATAACTCTTTTCCGGTTATATTGCTGTTTTGAATTTGCCCAATTTCCTGCACCAATTCATCCATATTGGACTGAGCATATTTCCAAAAGCAAAACAAATCCACGTTCAAATCATTGATCCACACTCGAAGCTGGGGATGTTTTTGCTTTAGGTAGATAAACAGAGAGCCGCCGCCCACAAATGGTTCTCGATATTCAGAAAAATGAGTGGGGATATACTGCAAGATTTGGGCAATTGCCTTCGACTTACCTCCCGGATAACGGAGCGGGCTTTTCAATACTTTCATTCAATAGGTTCAAATCCAGGAGGCACTTTGGTTAGGAAGCATTTGGTTAGGAAGCACTATTGCTATGTTTCATTGCCTCTAGCAACGCCGACAGCGCCCGATCTTCTCCTGAATTAACCTGACGATCAAGTAAGGCAATCCCAACCGCTTTAGAGAGCACAATCGCCGCTACATCTGGATCAAGTCCTTCCATTAATTGCTCCAACGATTGGGGCACCTTCAGCGCCGCTCGAATTCCAGCTAGGATGTCCTCCTGAAAACCCAATGTTTGCAATTGGGGCATGAGCGCTTCCCATTCAATGCCCTGCTCAGGATTGCCCACCTGAATCATGTAAGCTAGCAATCGCTGCAATTTTCGCTCTTGCTGAGGATTAAGGCTGGTGGCTTGAGCTGCTTCTGGATCAGCGCTACTTTGCTTTAGGTTATCCAGAATTTTTTCCCAATCACAGTCGTCGCAGGCGTCGGGTTTGCCCACCGTCAGCGAAAGCTGGATACGGTTGGAGTTAGCGTTTAGCTGGGTTACATTTGCCTGCACCCCCAAAAAGCCGAGCCATTGAGAAATGGTTGTAACGAGGGTGGAATAGGTTGCCTGAGTGTTCGCCAGTAACCGAATCTGGGTGCGAACCATCGGACGCACAATTTGTGACAGCATGGCCTTACCAAATTAGCGAATTGAGCTATTAGAAATATTGCTCTACCCCTAAGAATAGTCAACTCCTTCCGTAAAATCGCACAAAAATCGCACAAAAATCACGCCGAACGGCTGAATGGCAGGCGTCGCTAATCCACCTGTTGCCTCAAACTTTGTCTCAAACGCTGCTATCTCCAGCTAAATTGCAACCCTCCCTTAAACTCGACCCCAATTTTTTACTAAGATGTGGTTATTTAAATTGCTTCTGTGTTCCCTGGCATAAGTTACATTGAAGCGAGACTATGAATTGCACAGCCACCGTCTCGTCTGGGTGCTCTCGTCGCTCATTGTTTTGCAAATAAGATTGCAAATGAGATCTTGCAACTGGTAAAGCTGGATCTAAGGTTGGCGAATGGGTTGTTATTTCGGTCAGCGATTGCTATCAATTTTTACACGGTTGCCATCCCTGTTGTTTCAAGACAGCTTTTGAGTCACTTCCTGCTGCACTATCGGATGTCAATGCTTTGGCTGCGACAACAGTACTTTGGCTGTGTAAGGTTGATTGGCTGCGCAAGGTTTGTCAGTTTCCCAGTTTCACGATATTTCTGTCAGTTACAACCTAACTCTATGATCCTGATGCTCCTGAAAAATCGCACGCGACTCAGTGTTGAAGACTTTTTCCCACCACCGGAAACTCTTTTCGCTCAAACTTCGAGACATTCCTAATCCGATTCACCTCGAACCCACAAAAAATTGCTTAAAGTTCACTCGCTCTGAGTCAGTTCTACGGAACTTTTGGGAACACTGTACTTTGTAAGGAATCTATTTGCATCAGCTATGGCTAATTCCTCGTCGCAGCGGCGCGCTCTGATCGTTCAACACAATTTTTCTCCCTTCAGCACGAAGCTGGTTCAGTCTGGCTTTGTCAACAATGATCAGATGCAGCAAGCGCTGATCGAAAGCCGCAAAACCGGCAGACCTCTCACCGACGTACTGGCTGTCATCACCGGGCAGCAGTTGCCACCTGATCTGCTGCGCCAATACAAGAAGCAACAGCTTTTTGAACTCAAAATTCTCTACGGGGTTGAGTCACTTGACCCGGAACTCAACCAAATCAGCACAACTCAACTCAGTCAACTGATCGATACGCTGATTCCCGTTGATATTTGTCGTCGCTATCGCTTGATTCCCCTGTCGCGGACTGAAGGTGAACCGCCCTCAGTGCTCGTGGCGATGGTGAACCCTGACGACCTAGCCGCCCAGGATGACCTTAACCGGATTTTGCGCCCCCAAGGATTAACCCTCCAGCGGATGGTGATCACCGCCGAGGACTACCAACGGCTGATTTCACAGTTTCTCGATGAACAGGTTGAGCGCCAGAAACAGCTAGATTTTGAATCGAAAGTTGATGTTAAGTCAGATCTAGATAGCCTAGACTACCTCGATCTAGAAGAACCAGATGAAGATGCCGACGTCAATTTAGATGCAGCCTTAGCCGACGCAGATGCGGCTCCGATCATTGCCTTAGCCAACAAAATCATCGCTAAAGCTTTGCAAGACGGCGTTTCTGACATCCACATTGAGCCGCAAGAAGAGTCGCTGCGCGTCCGCTTCCGTAAAGACGGGGTGTTGCGGATTCCACAAGGACTAGAGCCGCTGCCCAAGAAAATTATTCCGGCTGTGACGGCTCGCTTCAAAATCATGGCAAACCTAGATATTGCCGAGCGCCGGATGCCGCAAGACGGACGAATTCGCCGCCGATTTGACAACCGTAAAGTAGATTTCCGGGTTAACACACTGCCGAGCCGTTACGGAGAAAAAGTGGTGCTGCGGATTCTCGACAACTCCGCTACCCAGCTAGGGCTAGATAAGCTGATTGGCGACCCAGAAACGCTGCAAATTGTGCAGGAGATGGTGTCGCGTCCTTTCGGTTTGATTCTCGTCACCGGCCCGACTGGTTCGGGTAAAACCACCACGCTCTACTCAGCGCTAGCGGAACGCAACGATCCGGGCATCAACATCAGTACGGCGGAAGACCCGATCGAATATTCGCTGCCCGGACTGACCCAGGTGCAGGTGATTCGGGAAAAAGGTATGGATTTTGCCTCGATTCTGCGAGCCTTCCTGCGGCAAGACCCGGATGTGATTCTGGTGGGTGAAACCCGCGACCGAGAAACCGCCAAAACCGCGATCGAAGCCGCCCTGACTGGACACCTGGTTTTAACCACCCTCCACACGAACGATGCCGCTAGCGCGATTGCCCGCTTGGATGAGATGGGCGTCGAATCCTTCATGGTTTCGAGTTCGCTGATTGGCGTATTGGCTCAACGACTGATGCGCCGCGTCTGTGCCGAATGCAGCATCCCCTATCACCCTTCCTCAGACGAGTTGGCTCGATTTGGGCTTTCGGCAGCACGAGAAGCAGACGTTACCTTCTACCGCGCCAATACCCTCACTAACGAGGAACTTCAGCAAGCCGCCACTAATAATACGTTGTGTCCTGCCTGTAAAGGGTCGGGCTATAAAGGTCGCTGTGGCGTCTACGAAGTGATGCGAGTCACTGAACGTATCCAAACCCTCATTACCGAAGGCGCACCGACTGAGCGAATCAAAGAAGCCGCTGTCGAGGAAGGAATGAAAACGCTCTTAGCCTACAGCTTGAATCTCGTCCGCCAAGGCGCAACCACCCTAGAGGAAGTCGAGCGCGTCACCTTTACCGACACTGGCTTAGAAGCCGAACTTAAAGCCAAACGCAAAACCTCGCTGACTTGCCGTAGCTGTAGTGCAGAATTAAAACAGGAATGGCTGGATTGCCCCTACTGTACAACCCCTAGGTTCCAAGACTAAATTCGATTTATCTAGCTTTTTTAGACCCAATCCTAAACAGTACCCAGTCAATTCGGTTCAAGGAGAGAACAGCATGGAATTAATGATCGAAGATTTGATGGAGCAACTGATCGAAATGGGCGGTTCCGACATGCACCTATCGGCGGGCTTGCCACCCTATTTTCGACTCAGCGGACACCTGACCCCGATTGGGGATGAACCCATGACGGCTGAGCAGTGCCAACGGCTGATTTTCAGTATGCTGAACAACACACAGCGGAAAAACCTGGAGCAGAACTGGGAGCTGGACTGTTCCTACGGTGTAAAGGGCTTAGCGCGTTTCCGTGTCAACGTCTACAAAGATCGGGGAACTTACGCTGCTTGTTTACGGGCGCTTAGCTCCAAAATTCCCAGCTTCGAGAAGTTAGGTCTGCCTGATGTGGTGCGCGAAATGTCGGAAAAACCCAGAGGCTTAATTCTGGTGACGGGGCCGACCGGTTCGGGCAAAACCACCACGCTGGCAGCCATGCTTGATTTGATTAACCGCACCCGCGCTGAACACATTTTGACGATTGAAGACCCGATCGAATTTGTCTATGAGCCGATCAAGAGTTTGATCCACCAACGTCAGCTTGGCGAAGACACCAAGAGTTTTTCCAACGCGCTGCGAGCCGCCCTGCGGGAAGACCCAGATATCATTCTGGTGGGCGAAATGCGGGACTTAGAAACCATTTCGCTGGCAATTTCGGCAGCAGAAACTGGACACCTGGTTTTTGGAACGCTGCACACTAGCTCAGCCTCGCAAACCGTAGACCGGATGATTGACGTATTTCCCTCGGAGCGGCAGCAGCAGGTGCGGGTGCAGTTGTCTAACTCTCTAGTAGCAGTCTTTAGCCAAACGCTAGTTTCTCGCAAAAATCCCAAGCCTGGCGAGTTTGGACGGGTCATGGCGCAAGAAATTATGGTGATCACGCCTGCGATTGCCAACCTGATTCGAGAAGGCAAAACCTCCCAAATTTATTCTGCGATCCAGACGGGAGGTAAACTAGGCATGATCACGCTAGAAAAAGTGCTCGCTGATCTGTATAAAGCAGGTACTATTTCTTTCGAGGCTGCGATGTCACGAACCTCTCGCCCTGACGAATTGCAGCGTCTGATTGGGGCGGCTCCTACACCAGGCACAGCAAAACCAGGCGCAACTGCTGCTCGGTAGGTTATTCAACAGGTTCTAGAAGTTGAATTGAGGGCGCAAAGCTTTGCGCCCTTCGCCTGTAGGAACCCGTTCTAAGGCTAGACCTCCACTGATCAACGTCCTGTATTTGTCCCTGTTTGCTGCACTTGAGATGCCGATTGATGCAAAAGCGCTGATAGGTGTGAAAGTGGCTGCAAATTAAAAAAATCGCTCGCTCTAGAGAAAAAAGTCTAGGATGAACGAAAAATCATTGAAACTTATTGCGCTGATTCCTTCACTTCAACACTTGTAAGCTATGCCTACCTACGTCGTTCGAGCCAGAGACACCAAGGGAAACGCCAGACGGGAGAAAATTACGGCCGACTCCCCCGGAGAAGCCCGTTCCGCGCTTCGAGAAAAAGGACTATTTGTTCAAGAACTGACTGAGGATCGGGGATTAGTTGATAGACTCAACAACCTCGATCTCCAAGATATTCAAACTGCTTTAACCAGCGTCACGGTGAAAGACAAAGCCGTTTTCTCGCGGCAGTTTGCAGTATTGATCAACGCGGGGGTTGCAATGGTGCGAGGATTGGGTATTTTGTCTGATCAGTGCCCCAACCCCAAACTGAAAAAGTCCCTGCAAGAAATTAGTGCGGACGTGCAGCAAGGAACTAACCTTTCTGACTCGATGCGCAAACACCCTCAGTGTTTCGATGCACTATACGTGAGCATGGTGCAAGCGGGGGAGGTGGGCGGTGTGCTCGATGAGGTGATGAACCGTCTGGCAAAATTGCTGGAAGATGTTGCCCGCCTACAAAACCAGATTAAGTCTGCAATGACCTATCCTGTTGCAGTAGGAACGATTGCCGTCCTGATTTTCTTGGGGATGTGTATGTTCCTGTTGCCCATCTTCGCCAATATTTTTGATGAACTGGACGCAGAGCTACCCGCTTTCACGGCATTCATGATTGGGATCAGCAATTTCCTGCGTAGCCCCTATGTTTTGATCTTGGTTGTGGCAATCGTTGTACTGCTGTTTGCCTATCGGCAGTATTACAAAACGCGGATTGGGCGCGAAACCATGGATCGGTTTTTCCTAAAAATGCCGCTGTTTGGGGACTTAATTCAAAAAACCGCAACTGCTCGGTTTTGTCGCACGTTTGGAGCACTTTCTCGATCGGGGGTTCCCATTCTCACCTCACTCGAAATTGTGCGTGATACGGCTGGTAATCAAGTGATTTCTAACGCCGTCGATGAAGCCCGTAAAGAAGTGCAAACAGGCGGCATGATTAGCCTCGCGTTGCAGCGCGAGAAAGTCTTTCCGATTATGGCGATTCAAATGATTAGCATCGGGGAGGAAACTGGTGAAATTGATACGATGTTGATGAAGGTAGCAGATTTCTATGAAGATGAAGTTGAACAAGCTGTGAAGGCACTTACCAGCATCATGGAGCCGATTATGATCGTGGTATTAGGCGGCATGGTTGGTTCTATTCTGGTGGCAATGTATCTCCCCATCTTCGGCATTATGGATGCCATCAAATAGGCAAGACCCTTCTGTTCTGTGTAAGTTTGTGCAGAGTGAACAAAAATCTAGAACACCCCCTACCTCGGTGGGGGGATTTTTCTAAAAGGCAACTGGGCATATGGCTGTTAAACAAATTCATTACGAAGAAGTTCTGGCAGAATGTAGCGATTATCGAGGAGCGATTGCGCTGCTCAAACAATTCAGACCCTACTTGGAAATGATTCCTAGTATGCGGCGACCGCAGGAAAGTGTCATTCCTATTCCCTTGCCGTTGATTCGCATCCGAAACGCGGTATCCACCGTTGTTGGGAATGCCAATATTACTTCGGGGGAAGTGGTTCGATTACCATCTGATTTGGCCATTTTGATGTGCGATCCAGAGTGGAAAATTAAAACAGGCGTAGAGATTTTTATTTTTATTCATCGTCCCCAAGAAGATTTTTCTGATTTATTAGGACGTTGGCGGCAAACCCAAATTTGGCTCAATCAAGGCTATGAATGGCTGATGCCGAAACCCCACCAGCACATTTTGAGTGAAGGAGCAGAAGCAACCCACCCACTATTTGTAATTTTTCCAGAAACGCCAGAACGAGTGCGGCGGGGACTCCGAGGAGCCTATTTACCGTTTGTGATCCAAACTGTGTACGCATTAGATGAAGAGTCTGAGGATTTGCTTGGTTTCCCAACTTCAGAAAACCAACGTGTAGACGATTAAGGCAATGAATTGAGCTGGCGCGTTTCAGCTACGCTCAACCCACATCACGATAGAGTTGGCGCTGGAAATCAACTGAGCCAAAGGGCTGGTTCATAGAGCAACCCTTGTCTAACCATAGAACGGACGTTGCCATAGAAAAAGACTTATGACAATCTTCAAAAGAATGAGGAAGTCAAAGCGCAGTTTCTACCCAAAGCATCCTTGACTGGATCAGTGAGTTAGGCGAAACTAACCTAAGAACTGAAGTCTAGCCTCATGATTTTGCTAAGTTTTCTAACGTTTTAAATCGGGCTAATTTATTTAGTCAAAGTTAGTTAACATAAAAAACAACCGTGTAATGTTGCATACAGCAGTTTTTCTGGCGGTTGGGGTAGCTCAGTTGACTGCGATTCACTTCCTGAAGGCTGATTGAAATCATGGAAACGCTGGAGTTTGTCATTTATCCAGATGGGCGGGTGCAGGAAAAGGTGACAGGTATTATAGGAGCGTCCTGCGCTGAGGTTACGGCAGCAATTGAGGCTCAATTAGGACAGGTATTGAGTCAGGAGTCAACTTCTGAGCATTTTACCCAGCCGTTACAGCAGTCTGCGTCAGCGCAGACTCATGCCACCCATACTAAGTGGTAGTTTTTTATTCAGTCTGCTTTGTTCAGTCCAAGATTATTTAACGAAAATCCTCCCATGTCACACTTTAGCCAAATTAAAACTCAAATTCGAGATCTGACTTCTCTTCAAAACGCTTTGACTGATTTAGGTATCTCTTGGAAGTCAGGACCACAGCCGGTTCGGGGCTATCGCGGTCAAACCTATAACGCGGAAGTGGTGATCGAGCAAGACAATGGCTACGATATTGGCTTCAGCCGTAATCAGGAGCAATATGAGCTAGTGGCGGATTTGCAGTACTGGCGGCAGTCTCTTTCCGTAGAAGGCTTCCTGAAGCAAGTCACTCAGCGTTATGCCTACAATACCATTCTGAAAGAGACAGCCCAGCAAGGCTTCCAGGTGTCTGAGCAGCAGCAAAACCAAGACGATCGATCCGTCTAGTGGTACAACGCTGGAGCGCTTAACAGTTGGTGACAGCTTGATCGAGATCCTCTTCGTTAGGTTTAAGAAGACATGAGTGATTTCTCTGCACTGTCTACTGAAGCAATGGCTGCAAGTCAAATTGCGCTGGAGCTTGCCCCTGAATTGGGTGGACAATTCCGAGAGGCGCCAGAACGTACAGGATTAGAGCCTGAGTTAGGCGGAGTTGTGCGGCAGAAAGGTGTCTATGTGGACGAAGTAACCTGCATTGGCTGCAAGCACTGTGCCCATGTAGCTCGCAATACTTTCTACATTGAGCCAGATTATGGGCGCTCTCGCGTCATTCGTCAAGACGGCGACTCTGAGGATGTAATCCAGGAAGCGATTGATACTTGCCCAGTGGACTGCATTCATTGGGTTGATTACACGGAGCTAAGAAACCTAGAGGAAGAGCGCAAATATCAAGTAATTCCAGTAGCCGGGTTTCCAGTCGATCGGGCAATGGTGGCGGTACGCCGTCGTCAACAGCAGAAAAAGCGCGATTAGCGGCGCGGTTTGGACAGGTGCAAATTTGTAGGCTGGGAAGATTAAGCGCAGTCAAAGCCCTCAGCGAGGCAGGTTTTTTAAGATTGTTTTCGTTTTATTCGTGACGGAATAACCCAAGTAGAGGAGTTCGTGAGGCTCCTCTTTTTTAATGCGATGAGCCGATACTTACAGCAAATGCAGTGGGTCAATGTCGATCGTTAAACTCACTCCGGGCGGGCAGTGGGATCGCAGTTCGGCTGTATCAGGTAGGGAAAGTGGTTCAGTCGCCCAAGATTTGAGGAGAATTTGCCAGCGAAACCGACGGGCAACTCGTGGAATCGACGCTGGAGTAGGGCCCAGTAACTCAAACTGCGGTTGATCTCGTAGAGCAGATTGTAAGAACTCGGCAATTTGCTCAGCCGCCTGCCGAACTGTACTGACCTCCGTGCTGCTGAAGCGTAACAGAATCAGTTGACCGTAAGGCGGATAGCGTAATTCAGCCCGTTGGTGCAATTCAGCTTCCACAAAAGCTGGATAATCTTGTCGATCAACCGCTTGAATCACTGGATGCTGCGGTGAGTAAGTCTGTAAAATCACCCGACCCGGATTTTCGCCTCGCCCTGCTCGCCCTGCCACTTGAGTTAGGGTTTGAAACGCCCGCTCACCTGCCCGATAATCGGCCAAATGCAGCAGCCCATCCGCTGCAACAATTCCCACCAAAGTCACTTGCGGCAGATCGATCCCTTTCGTTAACATTTGAGTGCCGACCAGCAGATCCGCTTCGCCTTGGGCAAAACGGTTGAGCAACGTGCGGTGTGCTCCTTTGGTGCGGGTGGTGTCGCTATCAAACCGGATACAGCGTAAATCAGGCAAATAGCGATTCAGGTCTTGGATAATGCGTTGAGTGCCGCTGCCAAAGTGTTTGAGATAGGGTGAACCGCAAGCCGGGCATTGGGCAGGATGAAGCTGTTGATGTCCGCAATAATGACAGTGCAGAGATTCATGTCCGCCTTCTCGCGGCTGATGATAGGTCAGCGACACATCACAATGCGGACATTCCATCACATATCCACAGCTTCGACAGGAGACAAACGTGCTGTGCCCGCGTCGATGGATAAACAAAATGCCTTGCTGTTGCTGCGCTTTCATGTTTTGCAAGGCTTGCTGAAGTGAGCGGCTAAAAATTGAGCGATTTCCCTGCCGCAGTTCTTCGCGCATATCTACAATTTCAATCGGCGGCAATGGCTGCGCGTGAATCCGGTCGGGTAGGGTGAGGTAAACAGGTGTTGCAACCGGACTCAGTGCATCAATTGTGACAGCAGCATGTGTGATAGCAGCATGGTCGGGCAGTAGGTTAGCGGACTGCTGGATATTTAGCCAAGTTTCTAAAGACGGCGTCGCGGAACCGAGAACTAACGGGCAGTTTGCCAATTCGGCTCGCCAGTAAGCCACGGTGCGCGCGTGATAGCAGGGGGCAGGCTGATCTTGTTTAAAGCTGTCGTCATGCTCTTCATCTAGGATGATCATGCCCAAATCAGCAATCGGGGCAAAAATGGCCGAGCGAGTGCCAATGACAACTTGCGGCGTATGGTTGAGCATTTGCCGCCAAGTATCATAGCGTTCGCCTGTTGAGAGCGCACTATGATAAACCCGCACCTGCTCACCAAAACGGGCCCGAAACCGATCGGTAAGCTGCGGTGTTAACCCAATTTCGGGCACTAATACCAAGGCCGATTTACCTTGCTGCAACAAGGGCGCAATTGCCTGCAAATAAACTTCTGTTTTCCCTGACCCCGTGACTCCATGCAGTAATACGGGTGTGAATCCAGTCAAAGTACCGATCGTTTGAAGGGCTTGAGTTTGGGCTGCGGTGAGCGCTTTCGGACGATCTGCCTGCACAGCACTCGCTTCCAAACGCAGCACTTCTCTCGATTGGATGACCAACGCCCCTCGTTGTGCCAATGTTTTGATGACTGAAGAACTGACATGGCAGGTTTGCAGCAACTCTTGCAGCCACATTTCGCCGCCTCGTCGTTTCAACACTTCCAAAATTTCCTGCTGACGCGGACTCAAATCTAGCCCTGCCTGAGCCGCCAACATGACAGCCTGCCGTTGTTTGGGGCGCACCGGAGTTGGCGATTCTAAATAACTTTCCACCCAGCCGCGCTGAAGCAGTTCTTGCAGCCCTTGGCTGGCTCGTCGCACCTGCCGTTGCAGGTATTGCCAAGAGTAATCTTGCTGTTTTTGCGCTTGCAGTAACGCCAAAATTTGCTGCGCTGTCGGATGGATCAGCAAACTTGGATCAGGCTTTGAGACACAGAGGCGAATCCGGCGCTGCGATCGGCTCAACAAGCCGGGAGGTAACGCGACTCGAATCACCTGCATGAGCGAAACGCGGTAATAGAGGGCAATCCGCTGTAGAAGCGCCCAATACGCAACCGGGAAAAAGCCTCGACTAATCACATCTTCAATCGGGCGAACAGCCGCAGCATCAAGGTCAACCGGCAGGTGATCCACCCAACGAATCGCAATTGCCCCAACCTGCTGAGCCCCAAACGGCACGCTCAAAATGTCACCTGCCTGCACAGTGAGGTGAGCAGGGAGCCGATAGGTGTAAAGCCCCTGTGCGCCCGGACAGTCTACCAAGACCTCGATCCAGGCTGGTCGCGCATTAGGCGAATAGAAGAAACGAGATTCAGCAACAACCGTAGTCAAGGCGGGCATGACAGGAGGATTAATTGAGTACATATATACTATACATAATAGCGAATGGACGGATGAAATCCAATCCTCAAAATGGAACGAACAGCAGAACTGGGGCAACCCTGCTGAGGAAGGATTAAAGCATATCGCACGCTTCGTCCGGATTTTGATATAAAGCTCGAAAATTGTACATCTAATCCTAATTTGCAATTCGCAATGATGGAGTTCAGCCAGTCTGCCGCCCTAGGGTTTGATGAACTATCCCTTGCTAGGGGTGAGATAACTTGACTGGGTTTGATCTTGACTGAGTTTGATCTTGATTGGGTTTGATCTTGATTGGGTTTGATCTTGATTGGGTTTGATGTTAACTGATGGACGCCTAAGCAACCAGTTTTAGCAGGACATCAGCAACAAATTGTAGATTGCAGGCAAGTCCAATAAAAATCAATGCTAGGCAAATGCTGAGGCAGAGGTTTCAACCGTTTTACTCCGTTTGGTTCGCCTGTCTCAGCCAACAAAGAAAACAGATGTAAAGCTTTTTTCAAAAATTTTAGGTTAGGTACTTGCCATCAGACGAGAGACTGCTATATTAGACTCACCTTCAGCCTAGTTCTGGGGCGAAAGGGTTTAAGCAATTAGGGGGTTCCCTTACTGGAGTAACAAAAGGACTGTGATTCAGCGCCTTTTGTGTCGGGTAATGGTTGCATTAGCTGCACTGACCACAAAAGAATCAACTACCCTATTATTGTGTTGATTGGAGGACTGAAATTTTAGGTGTCATAGCGTTGATGAGATCTCTCTGAAGTTAGGCTTAACGGCAAGAAAAAGTCTTGTAGATTAGCCTTGAGTTGAGTTTATTTCGTTGGGCAGACAAATTTTTAATTGAGCAGAGTTAGCAGAGAATTTCTGACGCCATTACGCTAATCAGTTGCCAGTTTTACAATCCTCTCTTGGTTTGATTGAGATCTGATTCTTTAGTCAAAGCTGAGTCAATCGAATTGATGCCAATAGGTTTATCTATCGAATGGGTTAATTTGCTCCGATTCGATAAACTGTTTGAATTTGCCCAGTGCTGAGAATTAGGGTTGCGATTGTTCGATCAAACTTGCTGAAAGTCGATCCCTGAAAGTAAGTAAACGGTGACAAAAACAAAAACTTAATTCTTGAACTTGTATAGCTTGAACTTAGGTTCGGACATTAGCTGGCAATTGCTAGATTTTCATCAATTGGTTCTCTCAATCCATTTCTTCCTATGGTAGTGTTCGCGTTGATATGTCTGCATTTCGCTGAATGAGCATCATCACTCTATTGATGAAAAGATACGATGGCGTTACTCAAACACAACTCAAATCAGATAATGAGCAATTCTATTCTTGATTCAACGGATTCGCTACGGCTAGGTTCAATTGCCGGAGGTGAATTCTTCGATGATGCAGTTACTGATATTCAATCAATGGATATCTCTGAAGCGCACGTGCCGTAGAAGGAAATGAAATCGCGTCGATGATTGGCTTCGGGTCTGAAGAAGATCCAGAAGGGTTAATGGCAAGTCGTGCATCAGGATATAGTAAAACGATTTCAGACGATGCCGTTGGCGCTTTTTTCAAGGAAATGGCCCGCTATCCGCTCTTGAGACCCGATGAAGAAGTCGAGTTAGCGCGACGGGTGAAGTTTTTGGCAGAAATTGAAGCTCTGCGCGAACAGTTGCTGCAAGAATTAGAACGCACGCCGACCAAAGCTGACATTGCCCGCAAGCTAGAACTCACCGAACGGCAGCTTGAACATCGGCTGTATCTCAGTCGAGTTGCCAAGCGAAAGATGATTCGCTCCAATTTGCGCTTGGTGGTGTCGATTGCCAAACGCTACCTCAACCGAGGCGTACCGTTTCTAGATTTGATTCAAGAAGGTGCGCTGGGGCTGAATCGGGCTACAGAAAAGTTTGATCCAGACAAAGGCTACAAGTTTTCTACCTACGCCTATTGGTGGATTCGCCAAGGCATTACCCGCACGATTGCCAATGACGCCCGCACAATTCGGTTGCCGATTCACATTGTTGAAAAACTCAACAAGCTGAAGAAAGCCCATCGAGAACTGCGCAAGGAACTCAATCGCAACCCAACGGAAGCTGAATTAGCCGAATCTCTGGATATGACGGCTGATCAACTGCGGAATTTGCAGCAAGTTCGGCGGCGCTCGCTGTCGCTCAATCATCGCGTCGGGAAGGGTGAAGACACTGAACTGATGGAGCTTTTGGAAGATAGCAGCACTCAGTCTCCAGAAGCGCAAATGAGCGAAGCAATGATGCGGCAGGAGATTTACAGCGTATTAGGGGAAGTATTGACGGAACGCGAGCGAGATATTATTGCGCTACGCTATGGGCTAACTACGGGTGAAACCCATACACTCGAAGAAGTCGGCGGCATTTTTAATCTGTCGCGGGAACGAGTTCGACAAATTCAAACTAAAGCAATGCGTAAATTGCGGCGTCCCCAAGTGGCAGCCCGACTCAAAACTTGGTTACGCTAGCCGAGAAATTTTCCTCGAATGGCTGGCATAGCATTGCTGACACAGTTGAGCATATCAATTGAACATTTCGATGGAAAGCATCGAATCGGTGATTTGCGCTTGTCTGCATCGATCTGGTTAAGTGGATTCGTGAGTCGATATTGAGTAGATTAACTCAGGTCTGCCCAACCAGTTTTGCTAAACTAGCCGCCTAAATTCGATGTGATTATGACAGATCCCTCTTCCGATTCTCTTTTGATCCGTGCTGCGCAACCGCAAGAAGCTGCCACCCTATTTGACTTGATTGTATCCCTCGCTGACTACGAGCATTTGGTCCATGAAGTAACAGGGAGCGCCGCAACACTAAAGCAGCATTTATTTGGTCAGCATCCCTGCGTTGAAGCGATTGTGGCTGAAGCAGAGGAGAAATTAGTCGGGTTTGCCCTCTTCTTCATTGTCTACTCAAGCAGTGCGATGCAGCCCAAAATCTATCTAGAAGACCTATTTGTGCTGCCACGAGCGCGTGGTAAAGGCATCGGGAAGGCGCTGCTATCCCATTTGGCGAAACTGGCGATTCAGCGAGGCTATGGTGGGTTAGAATGGAGCGTCTTGGATTGGAACACGCCTGCGATTGGGTTTTATCAAAGCATCGGGGCGCAAGTGCTGACTAATGCGCGTGTTTGCCGCGTGGCAGGAGCAGCCTTACCCCAGTTAGCGAGTTGGCAAGAAGCCCTGCAATCAAAATCCCTGCGCCAAGCGGTTCCAAGCGATAGTGCAGCCATCTTTGCGCTCGTAAAAGCCAACATTGAGTATGACGGCGGATTAGAGGCGTTCAGCGGCAGTGAAGCCCAATTAACGGAGCACTTATTCAACTACTCCTACGCAGACGTGATCATCGCCGAGCAAGACAACCAACCCGTTGGGCTAGCGCTCTTTTGCACCAACTATTCCACCTTTCTGACCAAACCGGGGCTATTTGTTGAAGATTTGTTTGTGCTGCCCGACTATCGCGGACAGGGAATTGGCAAAGCGCTGCTATCTGGTTTGGCTCAGCAGGTGATCGATCGCGGTTATGGCAGATTAGAATGGCATGTGCGCCTCTGGAATCAACCTGCAATCGACTTTTATCAGCGTATAGGTGCTCAAATTCTTCCTGATTGGCGAATCTGTCAGGTGCACCGTAACGCCACTGAGCAGTTAGCTACGGCGATGGGTGAGCTGTAAGGAATGGGAATTCAATCAGTTCGATGGCAGGGGCGGGTTTTGCTATCAAATCCATTGCCGGCTGCCGATTGATCTGCTATGCCTGCCCGTTGGGTAGGGGCGGGTTTTGCTATCAAATCCATCACAGGATGCCCATTGCTCTGCGAAACCCGCCCGTACAGGTTATGGATTGATTTAATCCACGATCCTCAGTTCGTCAGGCATTACAAAAATAAAAAGCAAATGGTGTAAGGTTAAGTCGAATGGTGAATGGCTCGTGAGCAGGGAGGAAGACTGTGGTTATTTGGGTGAATGAGCAAATTGATCCGTGTGGCATTATTCGCGCTTGTATTGCCTGTTGCGACGAAATGCAGGCTCAGGAATGCTATGAATCTTTTGACTCTAACTTGACGGCTGAACAAAAGCAGGAAGGCTGGATCGCGCAAATCAGAACCGTCGCTTCTTGGGATGAAGTGCCTGTCAATGCCCTCAAGCTAGACTAGAAACAGCACTGAGCCAAACTGATTTCCCAAACTGGTTTCCCAAACTGAAAGGAGAAGCGGCTAGCAGTTGAAGCTAAATCCGGCGGCGTTTCTGCCCCATCTATGTTGCCGCTGCCCCATTTCAGTTTGGGAAACTTAAAGTCCGATTCAGTTCATCTCTATCAGACCATTTTGCCTGTTTTGCCTTGTTCTCGCTAATTCAGCTACACCAACCTAGCTGTAGAGATAAGAACTACTTTACCCATCGCTACTTTCCAACCAAAATGACCACCGAGCGATCGCCCACCATCATCCAAGCTTGCTCTTGCAGCATTGGCTCGTCTCCAGGTTCCCAAACATCGTCAGGTGGGTGCATTCCCGTATTTGCGAAAACATGCCAGTTCATGCCAATAGGAAGCTTAGGCAACTCGAAGCTGTGAGCTTCCCAGTGAACATTCATTGCAACGTAGATAAAATCATCAATTTCATCACCGCTAGCATATTTACCACACAGCATGAAGGCAAGGGTGTGAGCGTCTTCTGACCAATCGGGATGATAGGCTGTAGTGCCGTGCCAACTCATAGCAGGATAGCCAACGTTCAGATAATCATCTGGCTGGAAATATTCGCGGTTATGCAAGATTGGGTGAATATGACGGAAGGTAATACAGTTTTTGACAAATCGGAAGAAGGCGGCGTTGGTTTTGAGTAGATTCCAATCCAACCAGTTCATCTCAGAGTCATGACAATAAGTGTTGTTATTACCGTTCTGGCTGCGTCCCATTTCGTCACCCATCAGCAGCATCGGCACACCTTGGCTCACCATCAAAATTGCAACTGCATTTCGCATTTGCCGCCGTCTCAGATCGTTGACTGCTGAATCGTCTGTAATTCCTTCTACACCACAATTCCAACTTTCGTTATCATTTGCGCCATCGCGGTTATCTTCAGCGTTTGCTTCGTTATGTTTTTGGTTATAGGAAACCAGATCTGCCAATGTGAATCCGTCATGAGCAGTAACGAAATTCAGCGAACTATCAACTGATCGTCCAGCCTTAGCATAGAGATCAGGAGAGCCTTGCAATCTTTGTGCTACCCTTCGCACGTCACCCGTACTTTTAATGAATCTCCGAATATCATCTCGATATTTACCGTTCCATTCTCCCCAGCGATCGTAATCAGGAAATGAGCCGACCTGATACAGCCCACCTGCATCCCAGGCCTCGGCGATCAGCTTGCATTTGGCCAACACTGGGTCGAACGCCAGCGTTTCTAGTAACGGCGGATTTGCTAGCGGTTCCCCAGTCAGAGAGCGCCCTAGAATGGAAGCTAAGTCAAACCGGAAACCATCAATGTGATATTCCGAGGCCCAGTAGCGTAAACAGTCTAAGACAAAGACCCGCACAACCGGATGGTTACAGTTGAGGGTATTGCCACAACCGCTATAGTTCAGGTAATCACCCGTGGGTGACAGCATATAGTACGTTTTATTGTCCAAGCCGCGAAATGAAATCATTGGGCCGGTTTCGTTTCCTTCCGCCGTGTGATTAAACACCACATCCAAAATTACTTCGATGCCATTTTTGTGCAGTTCTTTAATAAGTGCTTTTAGTTCGGTGACTTGTTTACCTTCGTGTCCAGCAGCAGCATAACCTGCTTTCGGCGCATAAAATCCAATGGTGCTGTATCCCCAATAGTTAAATAGCGGTTCTCCAGTCAGCGGATTGTGGCGCGGATTGTCTAGCTCATCAAATTCAAAAATCGGCATCAGTTCAATGCAGTTGATGCCTAACTCTTTGAAATAGGGAATTTTTTCCTGAATGCCAGCAAAAGTGCCTCGGTGATGCGGCTGTACCTGAGAAGAAGGATGGCGTGTGAAGCCGCGCACATGCATTTCATAAATCACCAGATCTTCTTCTGAAATTTCCAACGGTCGATCGCCTTCCCAGTCGAACTCGTCGCTGACAATTTGACCGCGATAGGGATAGTCGCCATGATCTTTTAACGGCGCGCCCCACACATCCCGTCCACCGATGCTTTTGGCATAGGGATCGAGCAGAATTTTGCTGGAGTCAAAGCGGTGTCCTGCTTTGGGGTCGTAAGGGCCATCTACTCGGTAGCCGTATTCCAGATCTTTGTGATCCAACCCTAAAACAATCATGCTGACCACATTTCCTAAACGAAACTCTCGCAAGAAAGGAATTTCTACAAACGGCTGTGGTTCTCCTTTCTTAAACAAAACGAGAGTTGCCGCAGTTGCATGATTGGAATAGATGGAAAAATTGATGCCTCCGGGTACAGGGGTTGCACCAAAGGGAAAGGGTTGTCCATGACGCAGTTTAAAGCTGCCGTAAGTGAAGGTTTTGTGAGTGATAACCATGTCAATACTAAGTAGCTTTGGAGGATAAATAATGCTTCCAAGGAGGGGTGATGAATGGAGGCTTGAACAGCGAAACTATGCAAAAGCGCAGCGAATCAAGCATGACGGTGTTTGTTGATCATCAGGCAATTTGCTCTTGCTTGAGGTTGCTTTCACTACGTCAGGCAATTTTAATGCCGCTCGATTTGATCAAAGATTCTCAGAAACTTCACTTCGGTGAAAGATTTAGTTTCGTCAGAGAATTTATTGAAGAAGACGATCGGTTTCTTGCTACAGATTCTATACTGATGCAGAGCAATGAGGGTGGGGATAGCTGTGCTGAGAATTGTGAGAAAGCTTGTGAATTTTACGCAAAAGTGGAATCTGTCTGCTCGTTCTCTTCTCAATACCGGACTGGTAGGCTTATTGGTCTTTGCCCTCCTAACGACCTCAGTTCCAACGCTGGCAGGAAACTTGCCCGTACTGCAAATTTGGGAACAGCAGTTGAGATCGTCTGACTACCGAGTGCAGCGGCTCGGCAATCTTGAAGTGACTCCGGTTGAGTTTGATGGCGCAGAGCTATTTACCCTAGCGGCTCCGACGGTTTGGGATCGAACAAATCCAGGGAATCAGCTACCCGTCGAAATTCGCGCAAAACAAGTGACTGCCAATCTGGATCGGGTGATTGAGGGCAGCTTTATTCATGGCAAAGCAGACGGCATTCTCACCAATTTTGATCCGAAAACGCTGCAAGTCTCAGTAATTTCTCTCAATGAAGTACCCGTCATCATTGCTAGCGACAGCTACCACTCTCAGCCACTCAAAATTGTGACGGTGACTCACCTAGATGCTGATTACAACGGGCAGCCTGTGGCTCAACTCGCTGAACAGTGGCGATCCATTGTCTACCAAAAACTTTACGAATCATTGATGGAACGCTCGCCGCAAGCTTTGAGTTTACGGGGCAAGCTGGGAGAATCGGGGATGACGCTGGCGCTGACGTTGGCTGCGAGTCTGGTGCTGTGGTTCCTCCAAGTGCCGCTCAAACGACGCAACCGCAAACTGCGCCTCCAGCAAGCAGCAATTGCTGCTACCGTTGCCCCAGATGTGGAGCTAGGCAGTTCAACGGCAGGCTTGCTTCAGTTTCAGGCTTCGTTTCTAGATGCCTTTCAGCAGCAAATCTCCTTGCAACGACAGCGCGGGATAATTTCCTATCTACGATGGCTGCTTGCCTGGGGACAAATTGCCCTCTGGCTTGGCGGCTTGGCGCTGGCGCTAACCCTCTTCCCCTGGACAAGACAATACGCTCGACAGCTTCTCGGAATGCCAACCCTGCTGCTGGTAATCTGGTTTCTTACCGGAGCCGTGAACCGCATGGGCAGCATTCTTCTACACCTGATGGCTGCGGCATGGGTGCGATTTGGCGTTGCTGCCGCTGACGACCCTGAACGCGATCAACTGCGGATTTTTACGATCCTTTCAGCCGTGAAGCCATTAAAAACCTTCCTGGTCTATTTTGGCGGCGTGGTGGCGATTCTGGTTTATCTAGGCATTCCCCTCAGCTTGGTGATGACGGTGAGTGCGATCATCGGACTCGCAGTGCTGCTGGTTTGCCAATCTTTAGTCAAGGATTGGATTATGGGACTTTTGATTCTCTGGGAAAACCAGTATGCGATTGGGGATGTGATTGCAATTCAAAATTACACCGGACTGGTGGAGCGGATGAACCTACGCCTAACGCAGTTGCACAGCCTAACGGGTGGGCTAGTTTCGCTGGCAAATGGTTCCCTGACTCAGGTAGAAAACCTGACGCGACGCTGGCGTCAGCACAACTCGCAGGTGGCGAGAATGTCTCAGGAACCAGAAATTTCTCAGGCAGAAGCCTTCACCAGTCAAACATCGAGCCAGGAAAAATTAGGCAAGGAAAAATCAAGCAAAGAAAGCGGTTTGAACTTGAATGGCGCAGAAGCCAGCATCAGAGCTACCTCAGTCGAAAGCCAGCTTGGAATGAGCGAATAGATTGGCAAGTGATTTGGCAACACTTGACTCATCCATGCTTCATCAGCTTCAAGCTTGAGATCTCGTATGATGAATGCAATAGCAATGGTGATTGCAATAATCCTTCAAACACGCGACTCAACGCCTTGCTTGCCCTACAACCCTACCCGCAAGCCTTACCCGCAAGCGCGCCATGCCACCCCTAATCGTCAATCTAGCGCCTGTGATTGAGTTGACCGACGAAGCCTTCTATCAGCTTTGCCGCAACAATTCCGATCTGCGGTTTGAGCGAACTGCCAAAGGAGAGTTGATCATTATGCCACCTGTTGGAGGGGAAGGAGGCAAGCGAGAAGCCGATTTGATTTTTGAACTGGTTGCATGGAACCGACAAGCCCAACTTGGCGTTGTCTTTAGTTCTTCTGCGGGGTTTAAGCTACCGAATGGATCTGACCGCTCTCCCGATGCGGCTTGGGTGAGGCAGGCGCGATGGGATGCCCTACCTCCAGAACAGCGTCGTCGGTTTCCGCCCCTTGCCCCCGACTTTGTGATTGAGTTACGTTCTGAAACGGATGAATGGGCAACCCTGCAAGCCAAAATGCGGGAATATATGGAAAACGGTGTGCTTTTAGGATGGCTAATCGATCCGCAAAACCGTCGAGTCGAGATTTATCGCCCCCATCAACCGCCAGAAATTTTGGAGCATCCTAGCTCTCTGACTGAAGACACTCTGCTGCCGGGTTTTGTGCTGAACTTAAGCCGAATTTTTGCCTAGAAGCCCTGCCCCCAAAAACTACAGCCTGCGTTCAACCTGCAACATGCGGCGGTAGGAGAGCCAGCCAGCCAGCACCATGACCACAGCAAAGATGCACAAAAACCAGAAATGGGAGGCAATTTCAGTTAAACCATCCCCGGCCGCAGAAACGCCCAATAGCGCTTCGTTCATGTGATAAATCGGGTTATATTGCGCCAAATTAAGTAGGCTTTCTGGAAACAGCGAGGCGGGCAGAAATGCGCCCCCTAAAATCAATAGCGGTACACCAAAGGCAGCCACCAGCGAGTTCACATCTTCGGTGCGTCGTGCCAACTGCGTTCCTAGCACAAATCCAACCCCCACATAAGCAATAATGCTGAGCAAAATAATGGCGATACCCAACCAAAGATTGCCATTAAACCCAGCGCCCCAGAAGGCAGCCATTGCATAGACGAGCAGCGTTTGCCCGATGCCAATGAAGCAGTGAGCTAGAAAAATGCCGAGAAAGTAAGACGTGCCGCTGAGCGGTGAAATAAACAGCCGTTTCAAGGTCAACTGTTCTCGTTCGGAAACCACCGTCGCCACACTGCCACCCAAACAGCTAAAAATAGAGCGGCTCCCACCAGCGAAGAAGGGGCAGCCGTCTCAAAAGCTTCATCCATCGGCAGTTGAGCGCGTTCTGCAATAATGTAGCCATTGAGTAATAGCACCGAAACTGGGAAAATACTCCAAAAAATTAAACTGCGACGGCGGCGCAATAGCTCTGTTAAGATGCGTTGAGCTACTGCTAGGGTTTCGTGATAATACTTCATTATTTTTTATACAAGTGGAAGAAATCGTTTGGAAACTGGAGAAATGTCCCTTCGTCGTTAGATCCTTAGAGAAGTCTACTGTGAGGAGTACGTGTTCGAGTGAGCCAACAGCTTCATCTTTCAGATCTGCCGACTTTTTCTCGTCGGGCAGTGCTACAAATGTTCGGGATTGGCGCAACGGCTGGTCTTTTGGGGTATTCTCGCTTCACGAAACCCCAGCCCACAGTGCATCAACAGGATACGCTAGATTTGCCGCTTTACCTCTCTCAGCCGAAACGAGTCGTCGTCGTCGGAGCCGGACTCGCCGGACTCGCTTGTGCTTATGAACTGAGCCAACGCGGATTTGAGGTCACGCTGCTCGAACGCTCTCCGCAACTGGGTGGCAAAATTGCGAGCTGGCAAATTCAAGTCGGAGACGATAAGTTCCAAATGGAACATGGTTTTCATGGCTTCTTCCCGCAATACTACAACCTCAAAAGCTTGGTTTCTGAACTTAACATTCAGCAGAATTTCGTTGATCTGAAGCGGTATTCGGTGGTGTTTCGTGATCAGCAATATCAACCTGAAGTGTTTCGCCCTAGCCACTCAGCATTCCCCTGGAATATTGTCGATCTGGCCGTTTCTTCTCCAAATCGGCTGCGTTGGGGCATTAACCTCACCCATCCTAAACATTGGCAGGTTTTTCGGGCTATTACAGGCTTTAATTCCCAAAGAAGTTATCAACAGCTTGATCACCTTTCGGTCTCACAATGGGTAGCCGATGACTTTCCGCATGGCTTATATGATCTATACTTCCTGCCGTTCGCAAAGTCGAGCCTGAATGCTCCCGATCTGATGAGTGCGGCTGAACTGATGCAGTTCTTTCACTTCTATTTTTTCGGGAATCCAGAAGGGCTAGCCTTCAACGGCACCAAGCAAGATATGGGCACTTCGCTGGTCAATCCGATTGCTGAGGCGATTGACAACAAAGGTGGCAAAATTGTGAAAGATGCCACGGTCAGCCGCATTGAGTGTACTGATGGCAAGATTACCTCACTCAGCTATCAGCAAGGCCAAATTGCAGACAATGTTCCGTTTTGGGTGACGGCAAATCCTTTATTTGCCACCAGCGTTGCGGATAGCGTTGCCGATACCGTAGAACCCGCCTCTACTCCCCCGACCACTCAGTATTTTGGGGCAGGCGACCAAATGTTTGCCGTCCGAGAGGAAACGGCTATTTCGCTGACTTGTACCCATCAAGGCTGTACAGTGCAACCGCAAGCAGACGGTCAGTTTCATTGCCCTTGCCACGGAGCCGTGTTTGACCAAGAGGGGCGGGTCGTGCGTGGGCCAGCCCAGCAAGATTTGCCGCGCTTCCAAGTGGCTCAAGTGCAAGATGATCAGGTTCAACTCGTTGGAACGACTGAAACCGTTGCCGCGAATCTCCATTCAGCCCAAACTATTCAGGCAGACTACTATGTGTTTGCGACCGATGTGCCGGGAGTGCAACAGTTGTTTACCCGCATGACGGGTGAAGTGGATGCCGACTTTGACCAACAGGTGAAACAGCTTGCAATTGCTGATCCCTTTGCGGTGTGTCGGTTTTGGTTTGATCGAGATTTTGACTGGCAGCACAGCAATTTTGCGTCGCTGTCTGGCTACCGTTTGACGGACAGCATCACGCTATATCACCGGATTCAAAGGCAGTTTATTGAATGGGCACAGCGCACCGGCGGCAGTGTGGTTGAGCTTCATGCCTACTGCTATAAAGAAAAGGAATTTCCGAATCAAGCCACTCTGCTCTCTACTTTTGAGCAAGAGCTATATGAAATTGTGCCGAGTTTGCAGCAAGCAACTTTACTGCATCGAGAGTTAGTCAACCAAAAGAACTTCTCTGGCTATCCGCCCAATAGTTATGCCAATCGTCCTGCCACCTGCACTCCAGTTGCTAACCTGCTGTTTGCTGGAGACTGGGTGAAGATGCCGTTTCCGTGTGGGCTGATGGAGCGAGCCGTCAGCAGTGGATTGCTGGCAGCAAACGAAGTCTTGCAGCGAGAAGGGCTACAGCGACGCGCCATTTTCTCGGTCAACCCTGAAGGGATTTTGCAAATTTGAGCTTAATCTCATCTGAGTTTGTAGATACATCTAGGTCCTATCTAACCTCGTTCAACCGATTCATGCTGGTGAGGCTAAAGGCACGGAAGTGTTTGGCTTGTTCTTCAATTCTGCTAGCCAGCCGATCGCAGACGAGGTTACAAAGCTCATAGCTCAAATCGTCGGCGACGCTATAGTACGCTGAAGTGCCTTCACTGCGTCGGTTGACCATACCCGCTTGCAGCATCACTTTCAGGTGTTTTGACACGTTGGCTTGGCTGGTTTCAGTCGCTTCCACCAAATCTTGAACGCATTTTTCTCCATCTCGCAGCAAGTTTAGGATGCGTAACCGCATGGGTTCACTCAACACACTGAAGTAATCAGCAACCTGCTGCACAATCTCGGACGGTACAGTCTCTGCCGATCTCATGCAATCTTACCCCGAAAGGACTGATCCCCAAATTGTAGCACTCAACCCGTCTATACCAATGAAGTAATTTACCTCTCAAAGGTATCAACGCATGAAGCGCTAAACACCGCATTCTAGACGCAAATCTAAAAAGTAGCTGAACTTTTCCCAATTTTTCTAATGCGTTAACAAAAAGTCTTCCCTATACCGAGACAAACAGCCCCTGATCATATCGATCAACTCTTGGCAGTCGGTAGGCATCAGCAATTCTCAGCTTGATGTACTGAAATCAGCGTTGTCAACGGCTTTCGTCCTCAACTTCTTGAACGAAGAATGCGGGTTGTAGCCGATCGAATGGCTTGAAATCAGCGATTTGAGTAAGAATCATTCTCATCCTGAGAATTGCTGTCGAGAAGGACTCTTGACTTCTAGGGGCTGTCATCCCTTCCAGCTAAAACCTTGATCATGGCAGGCGACAGCCCCTACCCTGTTGGAACGGGCGCGATCCGGCTGATGCGACCAGCGTTTGATCCTGCATGGATGACGCGCCCTAGACTACATTATTTCCGATTAAGTCTAGTATATTCTCTAAATTTATGATTGAAGTATGGTAGCGACTCCCCTAGGCTGGAAACAATAGCACTGGCTTGTCCAGCAACTTTTGCCCAGCAACTTTTGTCAAGCAATTCAATTATTGACAGGGACTTCCCACCCATCGACCCATTCACTCCCCAATGAAAAGCTGTAAATGGAGCAAAAATGATGACCAAACCAGCGCAGCACAGCGATCAGGTCTTAATTAGCCGGGTTTTGATTGTGGGTGGAACCCATGGCAACGAGTTTACAGGCGCTTATCTGATCAAAAAACTAGAACACTATCCGGCTTTGGCGCATCGAGCCAGCTTCGAGACCCTCACGCTATTTGCCAATCCTCAAGCCTTTGCTGCTAAGCGACGCTACATCGACAAAGATCTGAACCGCTGCTTTCGCCGTCCTGATCTGCAAAATCTGAACCTGACTAGCTATGAAGACTTGCGGGCACGAGAAATTGATCGACAGTTTGGCGCTAAGGGTGAAACGCCTGTGAATGTAATTGTGGATTTGCATACAACAACCTCGAACATGGGCTTAACTGTGATGGTAGACGACCATCCTTTTAACTTACGGTTAGCTGCCCATCTAAAGGCAGTGAATCCATCTGTGAACGTTTATGCCCTACCCGAATCTCGTCGAGCCGCAGCAGGGCTGCCTTCGATTTGTCCGTTTGGTTGCACGATTGAAGTCGGGCCCATTGCTCAAAGCGTGCTGAATGCAGAGATTTTCCAGAAAACAGAAGCTTTGGTGCATACCGTTTTAGATTATTTAGATCAATCTAATCAGGGCAAAAATGTATCGCTCGATCAACCTTTCACTTTTTATCGGCATGTGGGCACAATCGACTATCCCCGCAATGGAGCGGGTGAAATTCAAGCAATGGTGCATCCTCAGCTTCAGTTCAAAGACTATCAGCTACTCTGTCCAGGTGATCCGCTGTTTCTCACCTTTGCGGGTGAAACGTTATCTTACAAGGCATCGACGCCGATTTATCCGGTGTTCATCAACGAAGCTGCCTACTACGAAAAAGGAATTGCTATGTGTATTACCGAACAACAGGAAATGCTGATTTAGGGCGTTTCTGTAAATGTTGTTAGCCCAGAAATTATTACAGATTAGTTATTTTGAATATTTACACTGACAAAAAAATGATATTAAGAGTGATGTTATTTTTTCTGTTTAATTTGCAGAAGTTCTGCTGTTCGCTCTAAAGTGCCTCCAAATCTGCTGGTGTGTTGCAGTTGATCAACATTTGCGGATTGTTGAGAGGCAACTCATGGACTGTTTCTCGTGATAACCACCGCTGAAACGAGCGTCCGCTTTCGCCCACAAATGCTGCCACCCTAGGCTGACAGTTGGCTCGATATAAGCCACAAAGCGGCTCCCACCAACCTTTTGGATTCTTTGGCAAGCAGGCTGTCACAGTTTCTGGAATTTGAGGCAAAACTGCAATCCATTCCTGTAAAACGGCAGCCTCTAGGTAGGGTAAATCGCAAGCTAAAAGCAGCACCCAACCCCGCTGAGACTTAAGCGGAAGCTGACTCAACCCTTGCAAAAAGCCTGTCAATGGGCTGTGCGTGATGTCCTCTGCTGCTCGCGTTTCAGGCAAGAAGCGAATCGCTGGGTTTGTGGAATGCGCAACAACATGACTGGAAACCAACGGCTGATAGCGGTCAATCCAAGGTGTGATAATGTAGACCTGATCGGTGCATTGTTGAGCGACAGAGCAAACTCGTTGCAGTAAAGGAATTCCTTCTACTTTAATCAACGCCTTATCTTGCCCCATTCTTGAACTCAAGCCGCCTGCTAAAATCATTGCACTAATAAAGTTAGAACTCATCATGATAGACCTGTGAAAATTGCTAAATAGCTGATTCAATTGCACTGAAAGCTTGAGTTTTAGAAGTAGTTGATAAAGTGCTTGGTTGATAAAGTGCTTGATAGCTGGGTCTACTCCTTAAATTCCCTATTCTGGGCTTTGTTGTGAGCGCTCAAGGACTCGTGTAAGCCTCACCAAGCCTTGAATAGGGCTTTGAGTAGTAGTTTGGAATATCCGCCGTGGGTAGAAAAATTGAGAGGGCGATTCTGTTAAGGCAACGGACAAAATGAACGGTCAGATGCGTTTCGGCTCCGCTCTACGCACCAACCTTCAGCATTCGATCGGTTGAGCGCCGTCGAAACCATGATTGAAGCCTCCTTAGGAAACGCAGTTGAAGTTAAGACTCTTGTCATAAATTGTCGCCTCAAACTCTTCTCTAAGCTCAATTACGCGATTCTTTAACAATTCTTTGTGAGTGCAAAGAAGCAAATTAGCCTTGCGAGATAGAGCATTTAAAAGTGAACAGGTTAAAGTAATTTATAAAGCTTACTTTCGAGCCAAGTTTAATTACATCCTACATTCGTCATATTTATCGTTGATATCAAGGCAGTTATGGCTACTCCACTCGAAATTTCGCAGCTAGGTAATCCAATCCTGCGTCAAGTTGCTCAACCTGTGTTTAATATTCAAGACGAGTTGCTCCAGATTTTTATTGACAATTTACTGGCAACCTTGATTCGCTCAAATGGAGTTGGAATCGCTGCACCGCAAGTTGGTAAATCTTGTCGAGTGCTGATCGTTGCATCGCGCCCCAACGCCCGTTATCCCCATGCGCCAATCATGGAACCAACAGCCATGATTAATCCACAGTTGGTGAGTCATTCTGGTGAGGTGGTGAAAGATTGGGAAGGTTGTCTCAGCGTTCCGGGCATTCGCGGGTTGATTCCGCGCTATCGTCAAATTGAAGTGGAATATACAACTCGTGAAGGTCAGCGCATCCGACGAGAACTCAGCGATTTTGTGGCACGAATTTTTCAGCACGAATGTGATCATCTGAATGGTCTGGTGTTCCTCGATCGGCTGGAAAGTGTGAGAGACATTGTGACAGATCAGGAATACCTTAGCCGCCTCGTTCCGACGCAGACAGTTGCTTAAAAAGCAGACCGGAAATTGGTTTAGATATCGTTTATTTTGTTTAACGCCAAGCCGCCAAGCCGCGCACTGTCATGTAGACTGATAGACCGATTAAGAAGGCGCGAAACAGCGTTCCTACTATCCGGTCAGGCAGACGGGGCAGCAGTCGCGTACCGAACTGAGCGCCCAAAATGCCACCCAAACCCAGACAAATTCCCGGAATCCAGAGAACATTGTTATTCCAGGTGTGCTGAGCCAAGCCGGAGATAGAGATCAGCACGATTGCACCCAAACTGGTACGCACGGCTGACTTAATTGCCTCATCGAGAAATAGCATCTGCAACGGAACCATCACCACGCCACCGCCAACGCCAAACAGCCCCGAAAGAAGACCTGCCAATAGCCCAATTGCCGCTGTGGGTGCGACTTTAACGGGCGCAACTTTGAGCGAGGAGAGAGCCTGCACCTCGCTAACTTGGCGGTTTTCAAGTTCTGTTGGCGTCTGGTGTTGAAGCTTTTGCTTTTGCTTCTGCTGTAATTTTTGCCGCAGATTCATCAAGGAAATCGTAACCAACAGCAGGGCTGCAAACGCTAGAGACAGCCAAGCGTCTGGAAGCCGATCTCCCAGCCAAGCCCCCACCTGAGCCGTAATAATGCCAAACCCCGACAGCAGTAGGGACACGCGCCAATTTAATTCGCCTGCTTTTAAGTTGCGCCAACTGCCCGACAGCGAACTCAGCAGCACACCCACCAAGCTTGTTGCTGTTGCTTGCACCAGCGGCACCCCCCAATACTGTCAGAGAGGGAACCATGAGCAGCCCACCTCCAATGCCCAGCAAGCCGGATAGCACACCGGTGAAGGTTCCTAAAATCAGCAGTAAAACCCAACCTGTGGGCGTTTCTAACATCAGTGTGGCTCCTGTGCTCCCAACTCCCGTAGTTTACCAGGGCTTCTTCGCCTAGCTCATCTGACAGTGTTTATCCCACAGCGCTACTGTCTACATCTCGTATCACCTTTCCTAACGCTGTATCGCTGAGATGCTCGGTATGAATGCCGTTAAACCAAATTTCTGAGTTCTGCACGCACAGCTTTAGGATCGAACCATTGGGCACCGAAAAGGCGGTGATCAGAGAGTAAAATTGCCGCATTCGCTTGGCGTTTGCCTCAGTCGATCGGGTCAACACTGCCCACACAAAGGCGCGAATAAACCGACCGTGGCTAAAGATGGGAACAAACTCTGCTTCTAACTGCATTAGTTTGGTTTGCACAATTTCAACGCGAGCTAGCAAATCAGCAAAAGATTCGGCTCCCGCCCCATCGATGTATAGAGGATCATTGCGCTGCCAGTAGGCGTCACTCAGCGGCAGACGGTGTTCAATGGTGCTGCCTTGATAGCGGGCAGATGCCAAATAGGTGAATTCCTGCACGGGCCATTCTGCATGGGGCACGTTCGGGAAGCGGGCGCGGGTTGGCTGAGCGGTTTGTTGAGTTCGTTGATAGGGAGAAGTCACAATCAAATCGGGCGATTGGGTGAACGTCTGCGCGACTTGCTGAGCTTGCCGCTCGCCTTTGGCAGTAATGGGGGTAATGCTCGGATCGACTGTAGGCAATCCTGCATTTGCTTCGCTTTCACCATGTCGAATGAACCAAACCGTGGACATATGTTGGAAGTATCTCGCAGCTAAGTTTGATCGAGCCACTCATCATCCATCAACGATAAATGAGCAGTGCTCATTCCAGTGAACCAGATTTCTGAAGCCCGAACTTGTACTTTAGAGATTGCACCGTTCGGAACTGATGATGCGGCAGCAAAGTGATGCAACCGCCACATTTGCTGAGCACTCAGCTCAGTCGATTGCATCATCAGCGTCCAGATCACCGCCCGAATAAACCAGGCATGGCTAAACACCAACACCAAAGCATCTGCATTGCCTGCCTCTGTTGCAAGTTGCTGTAACCGATCTTGAATCAGCCTGACGCGGATCATTAAACTCGAAAAGGATTCGGCTCCGGCTCCACTCACATATTCTGGGTCGCCCCGCTGCCAATCAGCAATTCCAAATTAGAAAACTCTATGGCTCAAAAGCCGTGCTCAGCAAGGGTTTAACTTTTCACAGGAAAACATCTGATCTCTGGAATGACGCAAAATCGTTCCAAATTTGGAATTGCTGGCTGCCAATAGTCTTGATCGAGCCAGCGGCGCTGTTCTGGGGTGTTGGCGTTCTGATAGCACTCGGCGGCAAGATAGCTAAACTCCTGGACGGGCCATTCGGTCTGGGATGCAGTTGGAAATCGCTGGCAGGTTGGTTCAGCCGTTTGCTTGGTGCGCCACAGCGGAGAGGTGACAATCAAATTCGGGCAGTGGGTTACAGTTTCAGCGATTCGCATCGACTGACGCTGACCTCGCTGCGTTAAGGTGCCCAAGTTTGAGGCGTGAGCCGTCTGACTTCCCATAGGGACTGTCTGACTCAATTGAGTCTCTGCCTGGGCCGACATTGCGGCATTGCCTGCGGTTTCACCATGCCGAATTAACCAAAGCGTGAGCATGAGATAAGGGGCTGCCTAAAATTCCTTAGAATGGGGAAGTCGGGTTTTGCTGCTAAAGCAACGGAACCTGAGATTAGCATAGACAGGTAGGAGAACCCTAATATAACGGCAATGGATCACCCCGATCAGCGGGTTCTACTCGGCGGACGCTACCAAATTATCAGTTATTTAGGCGGCGGTGGATTTGGTCAGACTTATCTGGCACAAGATACTCACCTGCCGGGCCGTCCGACTTGCGTCGTCAAACATCTGAAGCCAAAACTGATCGATCCAGTTAGCCTAGACACTGCCAAACGCCTATTTGAAACCGAAGCTCAGGTGTTGTATCGCCTCAGCGACTATGCTCAAATTCCGCGCCTGTTGGCTCATTTTGAAGAAGAGCAAGAATTTTATCTCGTTCAGGAATATATCGAGGGCAACAATCTGAGCGCTGAGCTACTGCCCGGATTGCGGTTGCCAGAAAGCCGCGTGATACCGCTCTTACAAGACATTTTAGAAGTGCTGGTGTTTATCCATCAGCAAAATGTGATCCACCGCGATCTCAAACCTTCTAATTTGATCCGGCGTCACCGGGATCAGAAAATGGTGCTGATCGACTTTGGAGCCGTGAAGCAACTCAGCAGCCAAATCATTCAGGTGCAAGGTCACACCACCCGCACGATTGCGATTGGCTCTCCAGGCTACATGCCGAGTGAACAGATGGCAGGCAGACCAAGGTTTTGCAGCGATCTCTATGCCGTGGGCATGATTGGGGTGCAGGCGTTGACAGGGGCCCATCCGCGTGAGCTACCGGAAGATCCGCGCACCTGCGAACTGTTTTGGCACGATCGGGCGGTGGTGAGTCCGACTTTGGCAAAAATCCTCGACAAAATGATTTGCTATGACTTTCGCCAACGCTATCAGTCAGCGCTGGAAGTGCTAGCCGATTTAAATGCCCTTACCCCTGAGCGACCGTTGCCCTACTCGGTTGATTTCACCGCGATTACCGCCCTAAAATCACCAGACTCGCAAATTCAAATCGCCAGCACCTCAACCCAGAGTGGTGCAACCCTCTACTCAGAGCGACGTTTAGACTACAGCCGGTTGCAAGAATTTTTGATCGACCAAAACTGGCAAGCCGCTGAGCAGGAAACCCAACGCTTGCTGCGAACCCTCAGCGGGCAGGAAGCAGGACAGCTACAGGTAGAAGCGATTCGCTGTTTGCCCTGCCTCGATCTACACGCCATTGACTACTTATGGGTCAACCACAGCAACGGGCTGTTTGGGTTCAGCATCCAGAAAGAAATTTGGCAGAGTGTGGGTGGCGGCAACGATGGCGACTATGAAACTTGGAATCGGTTGGCGCAGAGCCGTTCAAAATGGCGCGTTAATACTCCCTGGCATCGGTTTGGCAATCGGGTAGGCTGGCGGATTAAAGATCGCTGGATTTCCTACCAAAACTATACCTTCTCTTTAGATGCGCCCAAAGGACATTTGCCTTCCTGGCAAGGTGCAGTCACAATTGCCACCCTGTTTGCTCGGTTGGAAGTGTGTCAGCCCTATGTGCCGCAAAATGATATTACTCGCCAACCTCAGTAGCACTTTGCTCTCATCAATCACTTTCTTAATCAATCACAATTTCTCGAATGGGATCACCTGCCTGCGGACAATCATGCGGCTGATCGGCATCTTCACCAAACCATTCTTGTGCTTTTTGACGAGCCGATGCTTTGACTTCAGGCGTAATCGACATGGCAACGGCAGACAACGCGCTCAAAATAGCTGTGAGGTCGTCGCTGTAGCCTACAAATGGCGTAAAATCAGGCACTGCATCGGTGGGTAAAACAAAATAAGCGAGGGAGGAATAGATCACCATTTTTGCCCAAGCCGGTGTTTCTGGACGCTGAGCTGCATAGTACAAAGTGAGAGCACGTTCGACGACTTGTTTTCCAGCTTGAGCGGCAAATTTTCTCAGTTTGTCCCAAAAGCTTTGCTCAGAATAAGCTGTAGGCTGCTGATCGACTGAATCTGACATGTTTCCTCCTTAAAACACCATCCACTCTTTTCCAATACCCAACCCAAAGTTGAGCACTATTCTTTATCTTATAAATTTGATCCGTGAATGTGGGCTGCTGCAATTCTGCAAGGTTCTAGGACAATGAAGAAGGTAATCGCGTTGAGCAGAACGAACGATCAGAATCGATAAATACCAAACTAGGTGTATGGGTACGAGCAGGCTAAGCTGCTAGTCTCAGTATGCCTGCCTTTGAGCCAACTGCCGAGAGCATTAATCTGTCCGGGAGCATTAATCTGGCGGAGCCAGCGTCTCTATGGTAGCCACCACCTAGACAGGCTATCTAGACAGAAGGACGGCAGCCAGCTAAAACTTCGTGCATTTGCACTACAGCACCAATCACTGCAATGGCTGGAGCTTCAAACTTTGCAGCTTCCATTTGGGCTTGAATCGTTTGCAGTGTGCCAATTAGCTCTTCTTGCTCAGGTCGAGTTCCCCAACGCACCAAGGCGATCGGCGTTTCGATCGACAGCCCGGCCAAGAGAAGTTGATCAATAATGTGTGGCAAATTGTGAATACCCATGTAAACCACGATCGTTTCGGAACTGTGGGCAATTGCCTGCCAATTAACAGCCGGACGATATTTGCCAACCGACTCGTGCCCCGTCACAAACGTTACCGACGAGCTATGAGCACGGTGCGTTAACGGAATCCCTGCATAGGCGGGGGCTGCAATTCCAGACGTGATGCCCGGCACAACTTCCACTGAAATTCCGGCGGCGATCAGATCTTCCATTTCCTCACCTCCTCGACCAAACACAAACGGATCGCCCCCCTTCAGACGGACAACCACCGCTGCGGTTTGAGCTTTCTCGATCAGTAGTTGGGTAATTTCAGACTGCTGTAACGAATGGCGACCCCGACGTTTGCCCGCATTAATTTGCTCAGCATCAGCGTTAATCATGGCTAAAATCGGCGGACTGATCAGCGCATCATAGACCACGACATCCGCAGATTCTAGAAGTGTTTTACCTTTGAGAGTCATCAAACCTGGATCGCCCGGCCCGGCTCCAATTAAATAAACTTTACCCAAATGCTGCATGAAGTTATGAAGTGTAAGTGAAAGATTTGGCCGCGTCGCCTTCAGCGGTTTTGTTTGCGGTCATCAAGGCTCAGAATGCGCGATCGAATCGACTGAAACAGTATTTGAAGCTGCGACTTTAACTTATCTTAACTTTTGTGGGGTGCTTCTGGTCATCAATTCAAAAGCTTGGTCAGCAAGAGCGGATGTTGCTCCAATAGGACGGCTGAAGTGAAGCTGGGCGTAGGGAAACTGCCCTTTGAGATGCTCAACGGTTTGCCCAATCGCATCAGTAATGCCACCTTCAAATAGAAAATACGGCAAAATCGCAATTTGCTGATATCCGCGTTTGATCAATTCCGTCACCTGCGTTTCTAAGCTTGGCGCAACAGACCAATAGGCAGGCAAAGCCCCGATCTGAGCCGCAATTTGCTCGATCACCAAATTCCCCTCGGCTCGCCGACTGCCGTGAGAGACGACCACCTTGCCGCTTTGGGGATCGGTTGTCATTGGTTCTACCGGATTGATCAAGAGTTGCCAGAGTTGCTCTTGACTGCCGAGATGCATACGGACATGGATCTGAATATTTTTTTGAGCATTTTGAAGCTGCTGTTGGGCAATCCGCACTTCTGCCGGAATGTCTTCCATTACATGCACACCTGCCAACAAGAATAGCGGCACGATATCTATAGTTTCGTAGCCGCAAAGCATAGCTTGTTCGGCAAACTGCTGGATTTGCTGATGCAGCGGTAAGGGAGCCAACTCAAGTACCGCAGTGCCAACCAAAGGCGTCCGTTCAAGTACATGCCCAGCGCCCAGATGGATTGGCGTGGATTCCCGCAGCCGTTGCGTGACAAGCTGAGCCAAATGTTCCAGCGCAATTTGAGGACGGGGATCACGGCTGCCGTGAGAAACCAGCAGGTAGGCTGAGGAAAAGTGCAAGTATGCCTCCAGTTTTAAAAAATAGGCTCTAGATCAATTAATCCAGGGCCTATCTTCCTCAGTTTAGTTTAAACCAGTCGGGTGTCGATGAGCGTTAGTTGCCGTTGTTGACGCCAACAAAAGCCAGAGTTAGGCTGTCATGCGCTAAGAAGTGGCCGAGGTGAAAAGCCCGATCTTCGGTTTCTAACAAGATTTTTTCGTATAGATAGCGAGTGGCACGATCGCCTAGGCTCTCGGCTTGGCTAGCTTGACGCCGGATAACCTGAATCACTGCCTGTTCTGCGACTAAATCATGCTCCACCATGGCGCGGCAGCCGTAGATGCCATCGGCTTCTGGGGTGAAGCAACACAACTCAGCCAGCTTAGTGAAACTGGCGGCAGGCACGCCTCCTAAGCCGTTCAACCGTTCGCCAATTTCATGGACATAGCCCTGCACTTTCTCATAGCTGTCGCTGAAGAATTCGTGCAAAGAATAAAACTCTGATCCTTCGACTACAAAATGATGCTTTTGATACTGCAAATACAACGCCTGAAAACTGGCTAATGCGACATTCAATCCTTCACAAATGGGAGTTGTCACATTCAATTCCAGCATGACTGGATTGTCGCGCATCTGATCGAATGGCTGCAAAATCGTTTCGGTGGTAGACATAGTGTTCTCCTCTATGGCTAGGGTGTTATGTCCCTGCCTTTAAGTGCTCTCAGAAATACGAAATTTACGCATTTTTTATGACTTTATTCATACTGTATCGAGGTTGAATCAGTCAGTCAACTCAACGAATTTGAGTTAGTAGAAGTAATTCTCAATATGACTCAAAGACAGCTATGATTGGAGCTTTTTCTTAAAATTGCATATCAATTCTCAATCCATGAATCTGATGTATCTTTCGGTATAGTTAGGCATAAATGTCGAGTGAGTTTTTAGCCAGCTATGAGTGGCTTTTGGCGTCACTTTTACTACTCAAAATTGAAGTTATGTACTCAACAGTTGTTTGTCATCCGGCGACTCTTTGTACAGCTTTTGCTCGGCTAGGAATAGTTTAGAGTTCCTCGGCTCTAGGGTTGTCAGATCACTGATATTCCGCTTCATTGTTTCACACATTTGGTCGAGTGGCAGATCGTTTGGATCGCGTCCAAATGGGTTTTCAATTTCAATGCCAATCTCTTCAATTCCAAACAGCGTAAAGCTCATCAAAGCCACAGTTGGCGCAGTCCACCATCCTAGTTGGCTCACAAATTGAAACGGCAGCGTTAAACAATAAATTAACAGTAATTGCTTGAGATGAATTGCATAGGCAAGCGGAATGGGCGTCTTCAAAATTCGTTCACATCCTCCTAAGGCATCCACCATTCGATCAAGCAATTCTTGCATTGCCCCAAGCTGATAAACGTTCACACATTCGCGACGATATTGCTGTTGCAAATAATCCTGAATCCAAAAGGCAACTTCCAACGGCGGGTTGTTCATTATTTTCAGGCGTTCGTAGTGGCGAGGCAACAGCAACGGCTCTAATTCTTCGTTCACCGGATCTTGCCGGAGATGCAATTTAGTTGCAACTGAAAAAGCCACTAATAAATTTAATGCACTAACCTTTGCCTGCCGATCTAGCTCTTCTTTCTCGAGAATCACGACCCAAATCTGCCGCGCCAGATTGCGAACGGTATTGATCAACCCTCCCCACAGCTTGCGCCCTTCCCAAAAGCGCTCATAAGCGGTGTTTGTCCGAAAGACGAGCATCAAACCTAGAACGATGTTGGGGATCACGCTAGCCAAGACGGGGAGGGAAACCGGGATACCTCGATAGTGCAGCACTGAAACGAGTGCCCCAAAGCTCCGCAAAGGAGCGTGCGAAACGAAATCGCCGGAATCACAGAACCCCGCAGTTGAAACGCAAATTGAAACCAGGAGCGATGACTGAAAAGCGCTCGATGCAGAGACATGATCCACCTCAATTTTGTTGGAAATTTCTATGAGAGTGCCCCAAAAGCCTCCGTTACAGAACCAATGGAATTTCTGTTGCAATTCTATACAAAACCGAATGGAACGTCTCGCTCTATCGAAACTTACGCGCTTTTCTGGTAGTCCTGCATCGCCTGGACAAATTTTTCAAACAGGTAGTCAGCATCGTGCGGGCCAGGGCTAGCTTCAGGGTGGTATTGCACCGAAAATAGCGGCAGCGTCTTGTGTTTCAGTCCAGCGACCGTGCGATCGTTCAAATTCAAGTGAGTGATTTCTACATCGGCATCTGGTAACGAACCAGCGTCAATTGCAAAGCCGTGGTTTTGGCTGGTGATCTCAATTTGCTGGCTCAAACCACAGGGCTGGTTTAAGCCACGATGCCCAAATTTCAGCTTGAAGGTTTCTGCACCCAGCGATAGCCCCAAAATCTGATGGCCCATGCAGATGCCAAAGACTGGCTTTTGGTAAGTTTTCAGCAGCGCCTTGGTGGTTTCAACGCCTTCTGTCACCGCCGCCGGATCACCGGGCCCATTCGAGAGGAAGATGCCATCGGGGTTATATTTGAGGATTTCTTCAGCAGATGTGTGGGACGGAACCACAATCACTCGACAGCCATAGCTGGCTAATCGGCGGAGAATGTTGCGCTTAATGCCAAAGTCGATAGCGACGACTGTAAAAGTAGGCTTGGTCGCCGTTGCAACCGTCGAGCTAAATTCCCACACCGATCCAGTTGGATCTGACCACTCATAAATTTCCTGAGTGGTTACTTCTTTCACCAGGTTCAGCCCCTTCATGCTAGGAGCTTCTTGCACCTTCAGCAGCAAATCGGCAGGATCGAGAATTTCTGTAGAAATCGCTCCGTTCATCGACCCCGTTGAACGAATCTTACGGGTGAGGGCGCGGGTGTCAATTCCATAAATGCCTGGAATGCCGTGCCGTTTCAGATAATCGGGCAAGCTCTCCGTAGACCGCCAGTTGCTCGGACGTGCCGAAATGTTGCGGGCAATGGCGCCTTTCACCAACGGCCGCTCGTATTCTTCGTCTTCTGGGTTCACGCCCGTGTTGCCCAGTTCAGGATAGGTGAACGTGATGATCTGCCCCATGTAGCTGGGATCAGTCAACACCTCTTGATACCCAGTCATGCCCGTATTAAAAACGACCTCGCCGAACGAAGTGCCGGATGCCCCAAACGACCAACCGTGATAGGCAGTGCCATCTGCTAAAACGAGCAGAGCCGGTTTTGCGTTAGAAAACAGCATTAAATTCCTCCCAGATCAAGAAGCGTTTACTATCCTACGCCCGCAGCAGCAAGATGAATAGTCACAGGCGTGACAGTTGCTATAAGTTTGGGTTTAGGATGATTTTAGATTTTGGGTGGGATCGATGCGAATTTTGATCATGGGCGGAACTCGGTTTATTGGAGTTTACCTGACGCGGCTGCTGATGGCACAAGAGGAACATGATGTGGTGCTGTTCAACCGAGGCAATCGTCCGGCTCCTGTTGGCATCGAGAAGCAAATTCAGGGCGACCGTACCGATCTGGCTCAACTGAAAGAACTTGCGGGTGAAGAATTTGATGCCATTTTTGATAATAATGGCCGCGAACTCAGCGATACTCAGCCATTGGTTGACCTCTTCAAAGACCGAGTCAAACACTTTATTTATGTTAGCTCTGCCGGAGTTTATTTGAAGTCGGATCAAATGCCCCACCGCGAGATCGATCCCGTTGATCCGCAGAGTCGGCACAAAGGCAAGTTTGAAACTGAAACTTACTTATTTGAGCAAGGCATCCCGTTTACCTCGATTCGCCCGGTCTACATTTATGGGCCGCAGAACTACAATGATCTCGAAGCTTGGTTTTTTGACCGGATTGTGCGCGACCGACCGATTCCAATTCCAGGCAACGGAATGCACCTCACTCAGTTGGGGCATGTCAAAGATTTGGCGGCTGCCATGATCAGTGTGTTGGGCAATCCGAGAGCCGTCGGGCAAATTTACAATATATCTGGCGATCGCTACGTCACGTTCGATGGGCTGGCTCGCGCCTGTGCGGTGGCGGCAGGCAAAGCCCCAGAATCGCTCAAAATCGTACATTACGATCCCAAACAGTTTGATTTTGGCAAACGCAAAGCCTTCCCAATGCGGGTACAGCACTTTTTTGCCGACATTCACAAAGCCCAGAAAGACCTGTACTGGCAGCCAGAATATGACCTGGTTTCGGGGTTAAAAGATTCGTTTCAAACTGACTACCTTGCTGCTGGACGCGACACAGCCGAAGTCGATTTTTCGGTAGATGACGAAATTTTGCAAGCCGAAAGTTAAGACGAATTTTGCGACAAGCTTGCGATTAACGTCGTTGTTTCGTTACGATAGTTTGTCGGGCTTTGTGCAATTCATCGACTCTAAACAAAGAATTGTACTGCCAAAGGTTTGCCTTCGCGTGACCGTGCAAATTTGAGTTTCAACAAGAAGTTAGAGAAAGTTCATGGCAAAACGGGTTCAGTTAGTTTTACGTCAAGATATCAATAAACTGGGTCGTTCTGGCGACCTGGTTGAGGTAGCGCCGGGCTACGCTCGCAACTATTTATTGCCGAGAGGCATGGCGGTTCACACTACACCAGGCATCCTGAAGCAGGTGGAGCGGCGTCGGGAAGCGGAACGCCAACGACTGTTGGAATTGAAGAAAGAGGCAGAAGCCCAGAAAGCAGCCCTGGAAAAGGCAGGTCGGCTGGCTATCTCAAAACAGGTCGGCGAAAACGAGGCCATCTTTGGCACGGTGACAAACCAAGATGTGGTAGATGTGATCCAATCTTCAACTAACCTCGAACTCGACCGTCGCGGACTGTCCGTACCGGATATCCACAAGCTCGGCTCCTACAAAGTGGAAATTAAACTGCATCCTGAAGTGACTGCAACCGTAGAGATTCAGGTTGTGCCGCTGAATTAATGGCTAGAGATTAGAGGCTGAGGGCCTTAGTGGTGCAGAAATCTCAGACGGTCTCAATATGAGAAGGTGACGACTTTAGAGAACTCAATGCGGCAGTCTAAAGTGTCACGTTTACGGTGAGAGGCACAAGCAGGAGGCGGATTGTGTTTCGGCAG
>JAAUQT010000254.1 GCA_012033495.1 Cyanobacteria bacterium RM1_2_2
CACTGTTCGACTGCGCGTCAACCCACCGTTCGACTGTGCTCAACCCACTGTTCGACTGCGCTCAATCCCACCGACTGCGCTCAACCCACTGTTCGACTGCGTTTAACCCACCGACTGCTGATGGTTTGCGCGTTGAGCGGAGCCGAAACGCATCTGACCGTTCATTTTGTTCACCTACTTATCGCTCTAGAGTGTGTAATCGGCTATCGCAAGGTAGTTAATTATACTGATATTTTTTGGTCGATTTGTTCAACCTATTTGCTTTATCTTTAAACAATGTCTGCTGACTTTGTCAAAACGGTGTTGATTTGCCAAAACTCTGCTTGCCGCAAAACCGGAGCCGCAAAGGTGTTGAAAGCGTTTCAAGCGAAACTGCTGCCCAAGGGAGCGGTGCTAGGTTGTGGTTGTCTAGGTCAATGTGGCAACGGCCCTACAGTATTGGTGATGCCAGATCAAATCTGGTATTATCGAGTACATCTAGAACAAGTGTCTGCCATTGTGCAGCAGCATTTTCCCTTCCATGACGAGCAGTAGTAGGTTTATTGAGTAATGAATTGGTAGCAGGTTTAGTCCATGCCAGAGGCAAAGAGGAGCTTCAACGCTGATTTACTTAAAGTCACAGTCTTCTCAGGGAATCTACAGAAATATGACGCGGTGAAAAGCTGCTCAGTCTGTAGATCTGCGATTGTACTGATCTTGGCTTCTCAGCTTTATTAAGAATGAGGCGACAGGGGGAACCTACTGAGGCCAGTTCTGACTGACACCTCGCTGCTGAGCATCGTTCATTCAGAAGTTTGCCTAGAGCATTAGGATATTACCTAACTGCCCTCTTAATTTTGATACATAAGTGCTTTGACTTTTCTCCAAAATTAAGGCGATGTCAAACTCAAGAGATTGCATGACCTAGAGCAGATTTTTCACACCCCTCTATTGGGTTCTGTTCTACTCGGTTCAAGCACAAACCATCTGAGTTATGGCTTACCAAACCAACAACCTCATTTGCAGTAAGGGTGCAGACGCTGAATTATGACACAGTCGCCGCCGACATTTGATTTAGATCGTCATCCCAGGAGTGTTGCCCACTCTGGTCTTTCAGCCGATGTTTTCACTCAAGTTTTTCCGTTTTATCTGGCTTTCAAAGCAGATATGCGGCTTTTTCACATAGGTGAGGCTATGCAGCGACTGTTCCCTCAAATCATGCCAGGAGAACTCGTTCAGCAGCATTTTAGCCTGCGTTGCCCCAATATTGCCTTCGAGTTTTCGTCCCTGTGTGATTACTCAGAGGACGTGTTGCTAGAGTGTCTTCACCATCCGCTGCAATTTAAAGGGCAAGCCATCTACATTGAAGCCCAAGACTTGGTTTATTTTCTGGGCGCTCCTTGGATAGAAAACCAGGAAGATCTCAAAGCGCTGACGCTAAAACTTTCGAGTCGCACCAGTCGGGGCAGTGCCTCTGATATCTTGTTGCTGCTACAAGCCCGTACCACTTCTCTCTCAGATACTCGCCGCCTAGCAGAAAAAATTGCTGAGCAGCGAACCGAACTCCAGCAGGCATTACGGCAGGCGGAACTGGCAACCGCTGTTTTGGAACAGGCAGCAGACGCGATTGAAATTACTGATGCCGAAACGCGATTGCTTTACGTAAATCCAGCCTTCGAGCGCACCACAGGGTATCGCCGTGAAGAGGTGATTGGTAAAACCCTAACCGAATTATTTCGGGATAGACAGAATGATGACCTGTATGAAGAGATTTCCAAAACCATCATGCTTGGTAATACCTGGCAAGGCTCGTACTTGGGCAGACGCAAAGATGGCTCACTCTTTCCTCAAGAAGCGACGATTTTTCCAATTCATAATAAAGCTGGGCAAATCACGAATCATGTGGCAATCAAACGAGATGTAAGTGACCGCAAACGCACGCAAGAAAAGCTCGGTAATTCACTATCGTTGCTGCAAGCCACCTTTGAGGCGACCGCAGACGGCATTCTCGTCACGAATGGTCAAGGCAACATTCTCAATTTCAATCAAAAATTTGCTGAGCTTTGGCAGAATTCGGCTAGCTCGGTGATCGAATGGGACGAATTTCACGATCTCAAGTTCATTACGCGCTTTTTGAAAAATCCGACTCAATTCTTAGCACGCATCCAAGCACTTTACACTCAACCTCAAATCGAAAGTCACGACATTCTAGAACTGAAAAGTGAGCACTATCTAGAAGGGCGCTCTTGCCCACAACGGTTAGGCGATGCCGTGATTGGTCGGGTTTGGAGTTTCCGAGATGTGACTGAACGGCTGCAAACAGAATCTAAAATCCGCTATCAGGCTTCTCATGATCTGCTGACAGGACTGCCAAATCGGATGTTTTTCAACGATCGCTTAGCCAGTTCCTTGACCCAGGCAATTCGTCAGCAACAACCGCTGGCAGTGATGTTTCTCGATCTTGATCGCTTCAAGCTCATCAACGACTCTTTAGGACATGCCGCAGGCGATCAGCTTTTACGAGAGGTAGCCCATCGCTTAAGGTATTGTTTACGCAAAAATGACCTTGTGGCGCGTTGGGCAGGCGATGAGTTTACGCTCTTGCTCACCGATATCAGCAGCGTCGAAGATGCAGTCATCATTGCGCAAAAAATTTTAGATGTAATGAATCCAGATTTCGAGCTAGAAGGGCACACGCTGCACGTTAGCGGCAGTCTCGGTATCGCGGTTTATCCAAACGATGGCGACGATGCCGAAACGCTGTTGAAAAATGCAGACGCTGCGCTCTACCGCGCTAAAGACAGTGGCCGCAACGGCTACCATCTTTACACCTCAGCGCTCAATTCGGAATCGTCGGAGTGGCTGGCTCTCGAAAGTCACTTGCACCGAGCCTTGGAGCGGCAAGAGTTTGTGATTTACTATCAGCCTCAGGTGAATGTGATTACGGGTGAAATTACCCAGATGGAAGCCTTGCTGCGCTGGCAGCATCCTGAAATGGGGTTAGTGCCTCCCGGAAAGTTTATTCCCTTAGCTGAAGAAAATGGGTTAATTATTCCGATTGGGGAGTGGGTACTGCGGACGGCTTGCGCTCAAAACTGCGAATGGCAGGCTTTGGGTTTACCGCCGATTCGAGTGGCAGTCAATCTCTCGGCTCGACAACTGCGGCAACCCGATCTCGTTCAACTGATTGCGCGAGTGCTACAAGATACAAAGCTGGCTTCCCGCTATTTGGAGTTAGAAATCACCGAAACGACCGTGATGAAAAACGTTGAGTTGACCAAAATGATTCTTTGCGAACTCCACCAAATGGGTGTTTCCATGGCAATGGATGATTTCGGGACAGGCTACTCATCGTTGGGATATTTGAAGAAATTTCCGTTTAATACACTCAAAATTGATCAGTCTTTTATCCGCGATTTAACCACCGACCCCAACGATAAAGCCATCGTTGCAGCCATTATTGCCATGGGTCGAGTGTTGAATTTGAAGCTGGTTGCAGAAGGCGTCGAAACCAAGGTGCAAGAACATTCGCTCCTGTCGTTGGACTGCGAGGAAATGCAGGGCTACTTGTTTAGTCCACCCTTACCTCCAGATGAAGCCACGCTGCTGCTTGAAAGCCAGCTATTGCGTACTTGAGTTCTTAAGTTAAATCTCACTACAACCTTGTGACCGTCAGCCAATCTGCTGCTAGGGAATGAGAATTAAATCAGTTCGATAGTGGGTAGGGAGTGGGTAGGGGCGAGTTTGCGGTCAAATCGATTGCCGGACGCCCATTGATCTGCTCAACCCGCCCGTCCAGGTTATGGATTGATTCAATTCACGATCCTTAGGAAATTTTTAGAAGCCAAAACCCCAGTGCGGGAAGTTTTTAGTCATGAAATCATCGCCTTGCAGCCCACCTGTCGGTAAAACCTATCCCCATCTAGTGGAATATCTTGGATTGGAAATCTCTCAAAAAATCAATACCTTTGCAGAAAAAACTCCTGATAAACACGGATGCTGCGCTCCACCTTACAAATTTTTTATTAAACGGTAAACCTACCGTTAGTCGCTACCAGATTGTCTCTATCGAGGTTATGATGTCCATTAGCAATGCTATGCCCTTGGGCGGCATTGATGTTGAATTCAGAAACTCTATGGACAGAAGTCCATTCCCCCACAGTACATTCCCTCTCTAGGCGGGTGAGCCGTTAGTCTCTCTGCGCGCGAGAGGCTAATAGGAGGTTGTCATGCTCACTACCCAAGAGAAGCAATTTTCTCTGTCAGATTTCGCTGGGGCAGAAGTTGCTGGCTTAAACCAGATGAAGTGGGAATTAAACCAGCTTCCTGCGGTTGACATTGGAGATTACATTGTTAATTTGCCACCAGAACGCCAAGCGATTGCCTTCCGGTTGCTCGGAAAAGACAAAGCTACCGATGTATTTGAATATCTACCTGCCGAAGTTCAGGAAGACTTGATTAGTTCGCTGCAAGCTGCGGACGTGCGCCAACTGGTTGAGTCAATGCGCCCAGATGATCGGGCAGAACTTTTCGACGAGTTGCCTGCTCGAATCGTCAAACGCCTGCTGCAACAGCTTAGCCCTGCCGAGCGGCAAGCAACCGCTACCCTTTTAGGCTATCCAGAAGACACGGCCGGTCGGATTATGACGACCGAATATGTGCAGTTGCGTGATGGTTTGACGGTCGGCGAGGCGCTTGAAAAAATTCGCTGCACTGACCATGACAAAGAAACCATTTACTATGCCTATGTCACCGACGATAAGCGCCGTCTGGTTAGCGTCATCTCCTTGCGGCAACTCATCTTCACGATTCCTACGGTTTTGGTGCGCGACGTTGCGAGCGATCGAGTCATCAAGGCTTACACAGAAATGCCGCAAGAAGAAGTAGCGCAGATTATGAAGCGCTATGACCTGATTGCCTTACCCGTGGTTGATCGAGAAGATCGCTTGGTGGGCATTGTCACCATTGACGACATGGTAGACGTACTAGAAGAGGAAGCGACTGAAGACATCCAGAAGCTAGCAGGGGTCAGCGGTGGAGATGAAGCGGCTTTGTCTCCACCGAGAGTGACGGTTCGTAAGCGGCTGCCTTGGCTGCTGGGCAACATTGTGCTTTATGTTGGAGCAGCAAGCGCGATTGCTCCGTTTCAGCAAGTAATTGCGCTCGTTCCTGTATTAGCGGTGGTGATGCCGATTTTGTCTAATACCAGCGGCAACGTTGCAATTCAGGCTTTGTCGGTGACGGTGCGCGGTTTGGGAGTTGGTGAAGTCACTCATGCTGATACGCTGAAAATTCTGCGTAAAGAACTCTTAGCTGGACTGGGAACGGCCCTAGCTTTAGGATTGGCACTGGCGCTGCTTTCCCTAATTTGGGCGGTTCCTACTGAGCGATGGGTGGCAATTGTGGCAGGTTTGGTGATGGTGATCAATGTTTTTGTTGCAGCTAGCCTAGGCACTTTACTGCCGATGGGTTTGAAGCGACTCAATCTCGATCCGGCTTTGATCAGCGGCCCCTTGCTCACAACCACATTAGATGCCGTTGGCTTCCTGACTTTCCTCAGCCTCATTTCAGTAGCACTTCGCATTGTAGGGCAATAGGGTAGGGGAATAGGTATTACGGTGATCGACATAGTAATCCTATGGGAGTGTTGAGAATTCGCTGTGTTAGATTCCCGGAATTTTCGAGAATCTGGGAATTTTGCACTCACGAATCATCTATTAACCTGGCAATCGTTGTTGTTCAGGCAATGCCGTGCTTCGGCTGCGCTCAGCACTCAGTGCTCAGAGACTCAGCACTCAGAGACTCAGCACTCAAAGACAAAGTGCTCAGAGACTCAGCACTCAGAGACTCAGCACTCAAAGACTCAGCACTCAAAGACAAAGTGGGTTGAGCGCAGTCGAAACCCGATCCCAAGGATGAATTTGGAAGATCCTCGGATCTCAATCTAGATGCTCAGTCCATAACCCAGTCATGCCAAGTTTTCATTGCAGCAATTGGGGGCTGGGACGCCTTTTCATCCTTCTAATGAGCGGTGCCGCAGTGAAGTAAGGCCACTGAGTTTTGTCTGACTCAATCTGCCTCAAGAGGTGGGATTCAGAGGGATAAATTAAATAATTAAGAAATTTATGCTCTAGATTCCCTCTTGAGACAGAGAAGGAATATGTTAACTGTAGTTAATATACTTACAATTCTTAGGGAAAAAATAAGAGCCTCTGTCAACAAAGTCGGCGACTTGAAACAACAGTCCTACACGGTTTCTTAATCTTGAAAGCTAATTACATACCCTGTTTCAAATTGATGATTGACTGACCTGAAATGAGGTCAACCGTTTGCCCATTTGCTTAAGTGAAAGAATTCCAAAGAACTCCTTTGAGAAACTAGCATGTAATCCCTTGATCTGTCATATGTGTTTTGATAAAGATAGGGAAACAGCAGCGGCATGGCTGCTTTTAGATGTATGAAATGATACTTTACTGCTCCTTTCCATGCCCTTTCAAAAATGCTGTAGTAGAGTGCCATACTGTTGTTTAGTTTTTGAGATCAATCATGTCTCGCCCCCAATCTTCAAAGATTGATCGCATTCTGGCGGTTGATGATTCTCCCGACAACCTATTCCTAGTCCAAACCATTTTGGAGGACAAAGGCTATCAGGTCAGCTTAGCGGAGAATGGCAGCAGTGCATTATCATCAATTGAGAAATCGCCTCC
>JAAUQT010000022.1 GCA_012033495.1 Cyanobacteria bacterium RM1_2_2
TTGAAGTCCCCCTTTCTAAGGGGGATTTAGGGGGATCAGCCCAGGTTTTGGACTCCTACGCGAGATGTGTGTACACCGTAGCCCTTAAAAAGAGGGCTAAGAAATAGTTGCACACTGCGTAATATGTACAAATATTACCGGAATCATTGACCATCGTGTAGAAGCCTTTTGTCCAGTCTCTTCACGCTAGCCATCAGACGTGATTCGACGTTATTCAGGACGTTATTCAGATGGTAAAAGTTCGGTAGATCGCCAAGGGAGACGCACTTGCAGCCAAGCCCCTCCCGTGACCGGATGATTGCCCGCACTCACCGAACCCTGATGCGCTTCGACAATTTGCCGCACAATGGCCAACCCCAGACCGCTGCCGCCTTGTGCTAACCAATCTGCTGGATGGGCTTGAGAGCCGACATGGTGGGCGCTGCGATTCACCATTTGCATGGAGGACAGGTTTTGCTCCACCGTTCGCGGTTCGATCTTTTCTAGCGGGATTGCCCTTGCCCGTGAAGGATCAGCCCGATAAAAACGCTCAAACACGTAAGGCAACGCTTTTTCAGGAAAGCCAGGGCCAGAATCAATTACCTCTAGGCAGACAGACTGGAGATTGGACGAATTGCCAGTCGCCGCTTCACTAGCGCTGATTTTGACCTGAATGGTTTGAGTGGGCGGGCTATATTTGATGCTGTTATCTATCAAATTAATGAGCAGACGGTGAATGCGGGCTTCATCCAGCAGGATGGTGAGATGATCGGGTCCGCTGTAGTCTAAGCTAAGCTGTTTGCGACGGGCTAACGGTTCCAAGCTGTTCCACACTGAATGCAGCAAATACACCAGATCGGTAGACTTGAGTTGTAAGTTGCGGAAAGAATCGCGCTCCATTTGGCTCAAATCCAACAGATCTTGCACCAGATCACTCAGCCGCACCGTTTCGTTAATTAACCGATCGGCCCAGGTTTTTAGGTTAGGGTCAAGGCGAGTTTGCAAGGTTTCTGCAACTAAGCGAATGGAGGTCAGCGGTGTTTTTAGCTCATGGGCCAGGTCAGAAGTCCAGCGATCGCGCTGCTGCATCAAGACGACGACTTCCTGCTGATTTTCTAGGAAGATGCCGACCTGATGATCGGGTAAGGGCAACCCATAGCCTTGGAGCGTGAAGGCAGGCTGGTGAGATAGGTCAGTTGGATCAGAGCTGGTGGGGTAGAAAGTCCAGTTGCTTTGGCAGGGATGATTGGCATTGCGGGTTTGCTCAATCAGATCATCCAGTTCATAGGAACGTACTAGCTCCAGCAAAAGGCGTGGCTTTGAGCGGTTAAAGTCTTGAGCGATCCCCAAAATCTTGCGGGCTTGCGCATTGCACCAAAGCAGGCGGTTTTCGTCATCGATTTGCAAATAGCCAACGGGCGCAGCGTGGAGAATTTGTTGTAAGGTCGCAAGCTGTTGTTGAAGGTGGTGATGTTCCCTCTGTTGCTGTGCGATCCCCAACGCAAGCTGAGAGGTTAAGGAAAACGGCGAATCGGCTACACTCGGCTGCAAGCTGCGAAGAACTTTCTTCAGTCGGATATTCGAGCGGAATTGCTGCCAGCCAACTGCTAGCAACCCGATCAATAATCCAAGTAGAAAGTCTAGGATTGCCACGGTTGATTATTTTTGCCTCACGGCATTTGTCCTTGCTGTGCGTTTGTCAATGGCAAGAAGCGACCGTTTTCACTCCGATGTGTACTCTAACTTGTTACGCTCACTTTATGGCTTGCCCTATTCAGGACTGCCTCTATTGCTTACCCATTACTTACCTTAACCGAATCGATAGCCAAAGCCCCGGACGGTTAACAGATATTCTGGACGACTGGGATCAAGTTCTAGCTTTTCGCGCAGCCAGCGAATGTGAACATCGACCGTTTTGCTGTCTCCCATAAAGTCGGGCCCCAAATCCGCTCGATTAGTTGCTCCCGTGACCACACGCGGCGGGGATGGGACATGAACAGTTCCAGAATCCGAAACTCTTTAGGAGACAGGTTGACCTCTTCGCCGCGAATCGTGACCCGGCATTCTTGCGGGTAGAGCACAATTTCATGAAACCGCAGCGTTGACTCTTGAGTTTGAAGCTGAGAACGACGGTGACGCCGCAGCAATGCCCGACAGCGGGCAATTAACTCTCGCATTCCAAAAGGCTTGGTGAGGTAGTCATCAGCACCGACTTCTAAGCCAACAACCCGGTCAGTTTCAGTGCCCTTCGCGCTCAGCATCAAAATCGGGACGCTGTCTCCTTCATGGCGGATGAGACGGCAGAGATCTAGCCCGTTGACATAGGGCAGCATTAAATCAAGGATGATCAAATCGAACACAACGGCTTCACCGTGGCTCGATTCACCAGTTCGAGAAGAAAGAAATTCCAAGCCTTTTCGACCATCTTCAGCGGTGAAAACTTCGTAGCCTTCCTCGGTCAAAGCCAGCGCGATTGTTTCTCGAATTAACTCTTCATCTTCAACGACCAAAACCCGCCCTAGCTTTACGTCCTGTTGGAATCTAGCTGTTTCTGGCGTTATCGTGAGTGGCATGACAATCTCTAGGTTTCAGCGCTCCTTGCTCATAGTAACAGAATGCCGTAAATCTGCTGTTCAAAAAGCACATCGAGCGTGTTTTTGTTACTGTTGTTTACGATACAGACCGTCGAAATAATAGCGAACATCTCCCTACTGCGCCTCTACTGCTTGCCTACTGACCACAGCAGCGATCGATGCCCAAACTATCTAGCAGCAGTTCACTCACGGCATTGGCAACCGCAAACTCGCTGTAAAAACTCCGCGAAAAATCAAACTCCTGCATTTCAGTCACAATGGCAATTACCAATGATCCCAGATCGTTTTCGCCTTCCATGCGCTGACGCACAAACACTTGCGCTGCCCTCGCTGCAATGGTTTGATTGATCGCTTCTGGAATAAATTCTTGATCAAGCCACTGATGCAAAGCAGCCTGCAACCATTGCCCTTCCTGCTGAGGATGGATCGCAGCGGGTAGGGTAATTGCTTCGATGGGTTCAGTGGGTTCAACCATATACCGACAATCAGAAAATCAGATTCAGGAAATTTAAGCCAGAGCAAATGAGTTAATGAGCATTGCCTTAAATTATTGCTATGGTAATTTCCAGCATAGAACAGAGTATTACCCTCCGTGACTCAAAGCCTCTACGATATTGCTGCCATTATTGAAGGTTATGCTCAAGGATATTTTTTGATGGCGAACGACCCCGATACCTCCTTGGCTTGGTACTCTAGCCGCGAGCGGGCGTTAATTCCGTTAGACGATGGCTTTCGCTACCCGCGATCCCTTCAGCGCATCTTGAATCAAAATCGCTTTCAAGTCGCCATCAGCCAAGACTTTAAGGCGGTGGTGGCAGGTTGCGCCGATCGGGAAACCACCTGGATTTCAGACGAACTACGCGAAATTTACTGGCAGCTTCATCTGGCAGGCTGGGCCCATAGCTTTGAAACTTGGCAAGATGACAAGCTGGCTGGGGCGATTTTAGGAATTGCGATTGGGGGCGCGTTTATCGGAGAGTCGATGTTTTATCGCGTTCCAGAAGCCTCAAAAGTAGCCATGGTGAAGTTAGTCGAATGGCTGCGAGTCCAGCAATTTAGCCTGTTTGATGCCCAAATGACCAACCCTCACCTAGAGCGATTTGGAGCCTACATTGTTTCGCAGCAAGAGTATGAGAAACTGCTGAAGCAAGCTATCCAGCGTCCTTGCTCGATGCGGTAAGTTTAATGCGGTAAATTTAGGAGATTTCTAGAAAAAAGTTGTTGCCACGTTGGGGCAGGTTTGGACTCAGTCTCGCGTTGCCCAGAGGATTGATCTGCAAAACCTGCCCGTACAGGGGGAGAGGGTTTCCCAGAAATCTCCTTAATGCGGTCAATCATCTGGAATTCGGAATTGATGCCGTGTGTACCTAGATGAACTCGTCCCAATCTGACCTAAGCCATCGTTGCAGATTACGAGAAGACCCAACTCACCGCACAGCAAACCGTCGCACGGCCAACAAACTGCCTAGCAGCCCCACCGAACACCCTAAACCCAACAACGCCAGCGGCAGCAGCATGGTTTGGTAGGGAGAGAGCCGCATGGTGCTGGTGAGAAACTGAATAAACTCGGATTGTTGAGTCAGCAAATTTGCCAAAAACTCCTGCACTCCAGCCACTAAACCCCAAGCGACAATCGATCCCACGATCCCCAAGACGAGTCCTTGCAAAATAAAGGGCAGATAAATCCAGGTGGTGGTTGCGCCTACAAGCTGCATCACTTCAATTTCGCGGCGACGCGCCATCACAATCAGGCGAATCGTGGTTGTAATCACAGCGATGGCGGTTAAAGTCAGAATGGTAATCATTCCTAAGCTCAGCCAGTTTAGCCCTTGGTTGAGTTGGCTAATGCGCTGCACGGCTTCATCAACATATTGCACTTCATCAACTCCCTGCATCTGCTGAAGTTTTTGCGCCACGACCGGAACTGCCTCGGCGTTTTTGACCTTGACCTTTAATTCATCGACGAGGGGGTTGCCGCTGAGTTGATCGGTTGCGCCCTGAATATCGGATAGCCCCATCTCGCGCATCAAGGCTGACCAGGCCGCTTCTTTGGCGACGGGCGTCACGGTTGCAACTTCCGGCATGGCTGCTACGCTGGGCTGCAAATCGGCTGCCTGCACACCCGTATCGAGATAAACCGAGACTTCCAACTGGCTGCCAAACTGAGTCAGCAAGCCCTCTAGCTGCCAAGAAGCCTGCAAGCTAATACCAAACAGAAACAGCAGCACCGTGACTGTACTGACAGCAGCCCAGTTCATCCAGCCGCCTCGTTTTAAACCCAGCAAAGTTTCCCTCAGAAGATAGTCGGATTTGGTCAAAAGTTGCAGCACGCTCTACGCTCCCATTACCTGCTAAAATTACATGCTAAAAAGTTGGCTTTTAAGAAGTTGCATGTGGTTTAAGCCTCACATTGTAATCACAGTCGCAGCAAATGAAGATGCAATGACCAAATTATGTTGTTTTGCCTTCTCTGTAAGACTGGTTGATAAGCATCAGTGAATGACAAAGGAATTACAGAAATTCTGTTTAGAAGGAATTCCGCAGGGCAAATGAGTTGGTCAATATGCCCTGAAAAAGAACATTAATTTGTATATTTTGGTAAGCTGTGCAGGCAATATTTGCTGGTTGTGAAGCAGACAAAACTTTTTTGAAATCTAGGGCGCGTCATCTAATAGTCAATAGTGGCAATGATCAATAGTGGCAATGGTCAAACGTTAACGACATCAGCCTGATCGTGCTCGTTCCCCAAACCAAGCTAGGGGCTGTTGCCCTGCTATCGTCAGGGTTCTAGCTGGAATGGACATAGCCCCTGGAATAACTCCTTGGATTCTTTTAGCGCCATTTAGCCCCTGTTTTTGCATCTTTGGCAACCGCTTTCTGCGATCGGATTGGACGATGATTCACTATGATGGAGAGAGACAAGAAATTCAGCAAACGCTGGACTAAAAGCTGAAACATTACATATCGCTTGCAGGTCACGAAATCATGACGGCTCAGATCCTGGTTGAAAAAAAGAAGTTAGCTAAAGCGCCTCTAGAACTGCACTATTTGGGCGATCGAGTGTTGCGTCAGCCTGCAAAACGGATCACCAAGATTGATGATGAAGTCCGGCTGTTGGCGCGGCAAATGCTGCAAACCATGTATAGCGAAGATGGAATTGGGTTGGCGGCTCCGCAAGTCGGCATCCACAAGCAGTTGATCGTTGTAGACTGTGAACCCGATCAGCCGGAAGCACCACCGCTGATTTTGATCAATCCGGTCATCCTCAAATCGAGCCAAAAGCAGTGTGTGACTCAAGAAGGATGTCTCAGCATCCCACAAGTATTTTTGGATGTAGTTCGCCCAGAGAATATCGAAGTTTCATTCAAAGACGAGCAGGGCAGACCTCAAAGGCTCAAGGCTGATGGTTTGCTGGCACGGGTGATTCAGCACGAAATCGATCACCTGAATGGCGTTGTGTTTGTTGATCGGGTAGAAAATACCTTGATGAGAAATCAGGAGCTAACCAAACATGGTTTTGCAGTAGGGTCGGTTAAACCAGTGCAGTAGCTAAGCCTGCAATGCTGCTCAATTTTCTATCGCTGCTTGATTCATCCGCCTAAGAAGTAGATTAAGGCTGGGGTTGGCAGATCTGACGCCATATGCAACGGTTTCTTAGCCCTCTTGACCAGGGGTTAGGGGAGCGGCGATTGATGTGACTTAAGACCAGATCCCCTCAATCCCTCTTAAACAGGGGAACTTGGATGAGCAAAGTTATACATGGCGTAGATCTGGTAAGACTGCGGCTTTTATGCTTCGATATCTATAACAGCAGCAATCTTGTGAGGTGTAGAATTGCTTCTGTGTAGGAAGCAAAAATGCTATTCCTCCTTACCCCTGTCGTTGGCTTGGGTTCGCTGAGTGTGGGGTAAAGAACCATCACTCAATATTCACGTTTCATAGGGTAGGAATCAACTGGTGACTCCAAAAAGTGGTGTGCTATTGGCTGGCTCTTGTGTAGCAGCAATTGCGGCAGTCGGCTCGATTTTTGAGCTTTCTTCGGGGCAGCCCCAACTGGGCAATTTGATAACAGGCATCATTTTAGTTCTAGCGATTCCTCTGACGGGAATCTTCTTCTATGCAGCGGTTCAGGACGCTAGAGCGAATCAATAGAGCGAATCCATCTTCCTTACCGTCCTGTTTACGGCATCTCGAACGATGACCGGATCTCCACTGTGCTCCGCATTCTTGCGGCGGATCGCTTCCCATCACAAAGAATCTTCTCTCGCTGCATACCCACTGGTGGCTCCAGCCTCCGTGGTCATTGGGCGCGATCCTCGATGTCAAATTGTGCTGGACTCCCAGCTTTATGGGTCTGTATCGCGTCAACATGCCCGGCTTAGCCCATCTGCTGTTTCCCCTTCGGGCTGGCAGGTTTGTGATCTCGACAGCGCCAACGGCACGTTTGTCAACGGGCAACGATTGCAAGGATGCCGTCACCTCAAGCCAGGCGATCAAATTTTGCTATCTCAGGCTGGGCCTCGATTTGTGTTTGAGATCCGCAGCCCTACGCAGACTACATCAAACATACCGCTGCCCACTGAGCCAGAACCCCTGTCATTGACGCCATCGGCTGTATCGCTTCCTGATGCTTCACAGTCTGCTTCTGATGCCCTCACCCTCAGCCAACTGTTTCCCATCCTCTCGACGGGGCGAGATTTAACCCGCAAAGCATACCTGGTTCCAGGAATTATCACGGTATCGTTTGTGGTACTGATGTTTCTTTCAATTGGTAAACCAGGCTTCTTCAACTTGCTGCTGGCAGCTTACATTGCTGGCATTGCTTATTATTTCGTCTATCAACTTTGTGGTAAGCAAAACCATGGTGGCTGCTAGTAGGAGCAGGAGCCGTCACTATTCTGCTGCTGAGCAGCCCTTTGCTTTACCCTTTCTTGTGGGTATTTCGTGGCGTTCTGCCAGGAGATGTGCCTGATAACAATTCAGGCGGTTTTCTACGCACCTTGATCCAAATGTTTTTTGGGGCAGGGCTAATGGAAGAACTCATCAAGGCGATTCCAATTCTGTTGGCTTACTGGCTGGGCACAAAACTGCGGTCGCCCTACCGAGAGCGCATTGGCGTTTGGGAACCCTTAGACGGCATCTTAATTGGAACCGCTTCGGCAGTTGGGTTTACGTTATTAGAAACTCTGGGGCAATATGTGCCCGGAATTATGAATGATGTGACGCTCCAGGCGGGAGTAAATCGAGAATTGTTGGGGCTACAGCTTTTAATTCCTCGAATTCTAGGCTCGATTTCAGGGCACATGGCCTATAGCGGCTATCTTGGATATTTCATTGGGTTGAGTGTGCTGAAACCGTCAAAACGCTGGCAAATTCTTGGCGTTGGCTACTTAACAGCGTCGTCGCTACACGCTCTTTGGAACACGATGGGGCTGATCAATCTTTTGGTTTTAGCGGTGGTTGGCGTCGTTTCTTATGCGTTTCTGACCGCAGCAATTCTGAAGGCAAGGGTCTTATCGCCCACCCGCTCTCAAAATTTTGCGACTCGGTTTACTCGACTGCGATGAAGAAGGAGGTCTTCTTTACGAAAACTAAAAGTTGTCTACCTCTTCTTCTGGTGGGCAGTTAATTTTTCTGCTAAAAAAGGGCTGAGTAGATTTCCCACTCAACCCTCAAGCATATCAATTAACTTCAGACTGTCCTTACCCTAGTCGCGGTTAAAGGCAATCAGCAGACGCAGAATAAACACAAATAGGTTGATGTAAGTTAGATACATCGAGAGAGCCGCCGGAAGGTACTGATCATCCCGGTAAGTGCGCGGCAGGATGTAAAAATCAACCACGGCTGCCCCAGCAAAAAGTAGGACGCCAATCCCAGAAATCCCAATTTCTAACCAGCTTGGTGTGTAAACCCCAAATAGCGAAAACAGGAGTTGGGCAATCATCACCACAAATAGGGCAATAATTCCGAGGCGTACCGTTTGCGTTAACGCAATGCCATCTTGATCAGACAAATTAGAACCCATTTGGCGAGCCACCATGAAGGTGACGCCACACCCAAGGGCCGCAATCCCAATTCCAGAGATGCCAACCCCCTGCGTACCGAGGGCAACATAGACGATGCCACTCAGGGTATACCCCGACAGTAGGCTGTAGGTAGCCAGCAAAGGTAAGGCCGTACTGTTGTTGCCTTTTTCTGCCACGTTTTGAGCGACAAAAAACAGAACCAACTGCAAAACGATTGCCCCAATGAAGGTCGGCATGAACAGATCAGGTCGATTCTGAATCATGCCCAAGCCGCCATAGGTTCCCAGAGCCGTCAGGACTAGGCCGCCGCCAAGGTAGGGTAGGGCATTGGCAATGACGTTTGGCCCGACAAGGGCGCGTCCCTGTGCCTCACGCATGGCACTACGAAAATTACTGGTGTTGCTCATAAGTGCTTCCTTGTTAACCAGTTTGTTATCTACATGGGTTGACAATTGCAAATTCACAATTGCAAAAAACACGATTATTCTCCGTGTCTGCCTAGATTCTAGGCGATCTGTCTCGATCATAGCGATTAAACCGAAGCGGCTCTGCTAGAAAGCACAACATAGCCAGTTTCACCAATCAGTATTTCCCCTGACTCTCCTAGACGCGCTTTCATTCATTCCCGTAAAAAGACCATGGTTTGGATCGGCTCCGCTGACGAGAATAAGCCTAAATCCAGTAAAGGTGGTTCACTCAAATGACGGCTACTCAATCTTCTCTCCGCTCAAACTGCATGGAATTGTTGATGGCTTACCAGCAAAATCCGTCCGTTGGATTGCGCAATAAGCTGGTTCGCTTAAATGCTGGCTTGGTTCGTAAAATTGCTCACCGGGTTAGCCATCAGTGTGCTGAACCTTACGAAGATTTGGAGCAAATTGGATATTTGGGTCTGATTCGGGCAATCGAGCGGTTTAACCCGGCTCAAGGCTGTGCATTTAGCTCTTTTGCGGTTCCCTACATTCGCGGTGAGATGCTGCATTTTCTCAGAGATCGGGGTAGCTCTATTAAGGTTCCCCGTCGCTGGCAAGATCTACAAAAAGAAGGGCAGAAAGTTCGCGTCGCTCTTGTGAAGAAATTGGGTTATCAGCCGACCGATGATCAAATTGCAGAAGAATTGGGTGTTTCTGTTTACGAATGGCGCGAAATTAGAATGGCTGTGAAAAATCGCTCGCCCTTGAGCCTCGATGCAACCGTTTGTCAGCAAGTCGATTCCTCTATTACCCTAGGTGAAACGCTGCCTGATGCTCATTACCAAATGTTGCAGCGGCTTGAAGAAGATCGCCAACAGCTTCAGCGTGCTCTCAACCAACTAGAAGACAAAACCCGTGCCGCTATTGAGTTCGTCTTTTTTAACGAAATGTCGCGCAAAGAAGTAGCAGAGCGGATTGGTGTTAGTCCCATGACCGTGACTCGTCGGATTCAACGCGGATTGGATCAAATGATGACATTTTTGCAACCCCAAACTCTGCAAACCGATCCTTAATATGCATTTGGAAGTCGGAGTTGGCAATTTAATTGTTGGAGAATTGGGATGAGGCGTTTGTGTAGTAATGACAAAAGCTTGATTGAGTTACTTTGCCCATGCCTACAACCTTCAGCAATAGCAGAACTGCAACATAGAACATAGAAAGACATTGCAAAGAACATTGCAAAACAAGAAAGTCATTATCCTATTTAACAACGAGGTAGTTAAACTTTGAGGTGTCGCAAATAGGCAAAGATTTGAGCAATCTGTGGCTTGGTTGACCATCTGAGAGATACAACCACAGTTGCGTTAAATTCAATGCCTGATCAATGGTTCACATCGATTGCTTTGGAAACCACTAGGGAAATAACTAAGCGAGGAACGCTTGGTCAACAAAAAACAATATTTTAGATGAGATAGGTCATATCTATCCCTTAATATCCTTCAACGCTCCTCTAGTCATAGCTGCAATCGTTTGATCATTCGCTTTGGGAAGGTGATAGTATTTGCCGCCTGCGTGTTTAGCAATTTCTTTAGCAAATCCCGTTGAGACGAATTTGTTTTCCGTATCGACAACGAGAAGCTGAAATCCAGTGAGGCGAATTTTACCTGCAATATCAAGCAGTTCGGCTTTAATGTCAGGTTTTTCGCCTTCCGGGATTGGCTCCCCTAGCGAACGAGCCAGGGGAATGTTGCCGCGTCCATCCGTAATCGCCACAATCACAACCTGCCCAATATCGCCCGATTGCTGCGCGTTCATACCAACGCGAACGGCTTGGGTGAGTCCGTGGGCGAGCGGCGACCCCCCTCCACAAGGCATTCGTTCTAGCCTGCGGCGGGCTGAGGTGATTGATCGGGTGGGAGGCAACAACACTTCAGCTTGTTCTCCCCGAAACGGAATCAGGGCAATTTGGTCGCGGTTTTCGTAGGCTTCAGTGAGCAGGCGCAGCACGGCTCCTTTCGCCGACTGCATTCGGTTGAGTGCCATCGATCCGGAAGCGTCCACCACAAATACAATTAGCGCTCCAGCTTTGCGAGCCAGCCGTTTTGCCCGCAGGTCGCTTTGCTCGACAAACACCCGTTTACGAGGATTGGCTCCAGAAACCTGACTTTGCTCTTGTCGCTGTCGGCGCACCTTCTGGTAAGGGGCCGCCGATCGCAAGGTGGCATCGACCGCAATTCGGCGCACCTGACCTCTTGGTAACACGGGCTTGATGTAGCGTCCCCGATCTTCCGAGAAAATGACGCTGCGGGAACCCGATTTACCGCGCCGGTTCGCCATCTGCGCGAAAAACAGCACTTCTGGATCAAGAATTACCCCTTCTGGATCAAACACAAACTCTTCTGGAATACTAGGAGGCTCCTGATCAGGCTTGTCGTCTTCGTTGTCTTCTTCCTCCGGTTCCTCTTCCTGATCCTGCGGCTGATCTTGGTCTTGAGGCGGTGGTGGCGGCGGCGGTTCAGGCGGCATCTCGTCTGGAGGGGTCTGCACAACTGTGGAGCGAGGCACAATGACTAATTCGACCGCCCGCCGCAAGTCGTCTGCAATCACCGCTACACGTCCATCTAACGCCGCATGAGCTTTGGCAACCCGCACGGCAAACAGTTCCGCTCGATGTCCCTGCACGCCGCCCCGAATCGCTTCATTGACCAGATAGCCGATTTGCTCAGCGGTGATTTTTACATCCTTCAGCCATTCCCGCGCCAGCACGATCTGGGTTTTCAGCCCATCAATGTCTTCGACATACTGCTGCAAAAATGCCTGCGGCGAATCGGCAAACTCAGTGGCTTGGTCAACGGCCTGCACTCGCTCATCTAAACCCAACACTGAGTCGGCGGATAGGGCAATCGCAATCCGGTCGAGCAAGTGTTCGCGCAGGTCGCCTTCTTCAGGGTTGTAGGTGGCAATTAGTAAAGGCTTGCAGGGATGCCGGAAGCTAATGCCTTCGCGCTCGATTTGATTGCGTCCTTCGGTGAGTGCACCAAGCAGCAAATTGGCCACCTGATCGTCGAGCAAATTAATTTCGTCAATGTAGAGGACGCCGCGATGCGCTTCTGCCAACAGTCCGGGTTGAAACACCGTCTCGCCCCGCTTGATCGACTGCGCCACATCCACTGAACCTAGCAGCCGATCTTCGGTGACACCCAGCGGAATTTGAATGAAGGGAGCCGGAATAATTTCAGTTTCTAGGTTGGCAATCGAGAAGCCATTGTAACCGGGATGCAGCCTTTCAATCGTCTCATCGTCCCATTCTGCTGGGCGGGTGGGGTCGCAGTTACAGCAAGAGCCTTTCACGACTTCGATCGGCGGCAGCAAGGCATGAATCGCCCGCGCCATCACAGATTTAGCCGTACCGCGTCGTCCGGCAATCACCACACCGCCGAGTGCTGGATCAATCGCCGCCAAGAGTAACGCCAGCTTGATGGCTTCTTGTCCGACAACGGCAGTGAGTGGAAAGGCAGTGATCGGAGAGTCAGTGAGGGCGGGCATGGCTGAAATGCAAGAAATTCAGAGGGATTCAGTCTTTCAGCATAGCAAGAATCCTTGCCTAACCATGCTGTTCTAGAAACTGATTAATGTCTTCGATTAAACGAGTTAATTCAGCTTCAGTGTTGAGGCGAATTCGGTCATCCCGTAAAGTGATGAGGACTTTGGCGGCAAATGGGCTGGGCCAAATATTAGGATTACAAAAAATTTCTAGAAAAACTTCTCCCACATGGCGATACTCCATCGGCTTTTGAGGTTGGGGTTTTGTGCCGCCACTCGCGCTCTGAGCCGCTGCTTTGAGGTGTTCCATCAAGGTGGCAATGGCTAGCTGAAGTTCTTGCGCTGCTTCTGGATTAAAACTGAACGCAACGGAGCCATCGGCTAAATTGAGTCTAAGTTGGGGGGTCGTCATGGTTTTGCTAAATTAAATTGATCAAAAATCAGAGAAAATTCGTCATGCGATTGCTGGGGTAGCGTCCATCCGAGGGGCGTTGGCTGCTGATAAATTCGCTTCAGTGTGTTGATGTCTCGTTCTGAAATCGGAGGTGAGTCTCGCACTTGCGAGAAATAAAGGGCATCCGTTGTTGTAGGGCTATGACCCCAAATGCCGAGGGCATGACCTAGCTCATGGCGGGCTGTGGCTTTTGTATAGTTTGCGGTTTGATTGGGACTCAGGTAAATTGTGAAGCGATGTCCTAAGATTGCAGTGTCATTGCTCGCCCGCTGAATTTGAAACTGATAGCGGGTTTCGGCCGCACGGATTCGAGGCAGACGATCGATCAAAGACTGATTGGGATGGGTGGCAGGCGCTAACGGTTGGATCGGAGGAACTGAACGCCAAATGGTAATGTCGGCATTTTCTGCGGCAGGGGTCAACGTGAGCGGTAGGTAATCATTCCATTCTTGGACAGCCTGCCCAACTGCTTCATCCCACTGCAATTCGCGGTTGGGTACACCATTGATTGCAACTGCATTTACAGGCTCAACATAGACCCGAATTGGAAACCGCGACCAGATCAAATATCCGGCTGGCGAAGGTTCGATCAGCTCGAAATAGTCTCCCTGCTGGTGATCCTGCCATTGAGCCAGAGAAGGCGGCAGTGGATGTGCTTGGGCGATGGGCAAGGTGAACTCCGGTTGCTCTGAGTTGACCCTCATTCCCGCAGGCTGCCCAAATACTTGGACTGCTAGCAGCCCAGTCCCAAGAACAAATAGCCCAATCCAAACTAGCCGCTGAACCAGCAGTGGACGGAGTGAGCGCAGAAACTTAGCAAGCATCAAGTTTTGTCAGTCTCACAGCCCAGCGAGTTTTAAGCGGGGGGCGGTGGGGGGGAATTGAGCCAGCCTGCACTTAAAACCACGGTTAAGCCCATGAAAAGGGCAGTGAGCGTCCAGGTGACACGATTGAGAGTTGTTTCGGCGCTTTTGGTGCTAGTAAATAGCTGCGCTTGTCCACCCAATCCACCCAAACCATCTCCTTTCGGGCTGTGCAGCAAGACTAAAATAATCAGCCCAACTCCCGAAATTGCCCAAAGAATTGTCACGATACTGGTCAGCGTCATATCAAAGTTCCAAGCAAAAAAGTTCCAAGCAAAAATGTCGTCCCTTTCCTTTATACCCTACAGCGAAACGCGGACAGGAGTGCGGTTTGCTCGAACCTCATATTCGCTAGCCACAATCATAGATTTGCCAGTCATTTCCAGCGGTTGAGGCAAGCCCAAAATTTGCAGAATGGTAGGGGCAACGTCGGCTAGGATGCCATCTGAACGCAGGGTGACATCAGTGCCATAGCCCGGAATTTTGCGCCGCTCGCCTTCCACCAAAATGAACGGTACGGGGTTGGTGGTGTGGGCTGTCCAAGGGTTGCCTTGCTCGTCGCACATCAGTTCAGCGTTGCCGTGGTCTGCAATAATGATGGCGGTTCCCCCCGCTTTGCCGATGCCTTCGAGCAAGCGCCCCAAGCAAGCATCGACGGTTTCAACCGCCTGGATTGTCGCATCCATTTTGCCCGTATGCCCAACCATATCTGGGTTAGCGTAGTTGATCACAATCAGCGAGTAAACGCCTTTCTCGACCGCAGCGATGGCTCCTTGCGTCACTTGGGCGGCAGACATGGCAGGGGCTCGATCATAAGTGGCAACCGATGGACTTGGAACAAGCTGGCGATCTTCTCCTTCAAATGGCTCTTCAATGCCGCCATTGAAAAAGTAGGTGACATGGGCATACTTTTCAGTTTCGGCAGTGCGAAATTGCTGAAGTTTGTGTTGCGCGATCACTTGTCCCAAAATGTTATCGAGGTTTTGCGGTTCAAAAGCCACCAACACCGGAAAGTTGGAATCATATTGGGTGAAGGTCACAAAACTGAGGGGAGTAATTTGGGTGCGCTCAAACTCTTTAAAGTCTGGATCAACTAAAGCCTGGGTCAACTGGCGAGCGCGGTCGGGGCGGAAGTTGTAAAAGATAATGCCATCTCCTGGCTCAATCGCTCCGGGGGCGATCCGAACGGGTAGGACGAACTCATCGCTAACGTCTGCGTCATAGGAAGCTTGCAGCATTTCAACGGCAGAACGTCCGTCGCCAGAGCCGTCTTGCGTCATCACTTCGTAGGCTTTTTGAATGCGATCCCAGCGGTGATCCCGATCCATCGCGTAATAGCGACCGCTCAACGTCACAATTTTGCCGACGCCATACTTTTGAATGTAGTCTTCAATTTGTTGCAACGCTGCCAAACCATCAGTTGGTTTCGTGTCGCGTCCGTCAGTAATGGCATGGATGCAAACATCCTCGATCCCTTGTTCTTTTGCCAGTTCTAGTAGCCCGGTGAGATGGCTCAAATGGGAATGGACTCCACCTTCAGAGCAAAGCCCGATTAGATGTAGCTTACCGTTACGGTGACGAACATCTTCACAAACTCGCAGTAGAGCAGCATTACTCAATAACGTGCCATCTTCAACGGCATCGCTGATTCGCACAAGCTCTTGAGGCACAACGCGCCCTGCCCCCAGGTTGAGGTGTCCAACCTCCGAGTTCCCCATCTGTCCTTCGGGTAAGCCAACACTTTTTGCAGAGGCTCGAATCAATGTTCTGGGGTAGGCTGCCCACAAGCTGTCCATCACAGGCGTGTTGGCAGCAGCAATGGCATTACCGTCAGTTTCCTCTCGATAACCCCATCCATCTAAGATGATCAGTACGACTGGAGAGACAGGCACTTGCGCCATATTCAAATAGCCCTTTGATTCAGCAATTTCTCAGCAATAATATCATTCAAGCTTTCAATCTGAGACAGGAAAAGCCAGAAGTATTTAGACTCAAAGCATCTATCTTCTTGATCCCCTCATCTCAATCAAACGTTTGCTTTTTTTACTTCTTGTTTCTGCTTCTGTTTCTCGCGTTGTTTTAACCGCTTCTCAGCCGCCTTAGCTGCCTTCTCGGCTTCAATTGCTTCTAGTTTGAGGCGTTCCTTTTCTTCCTCAACCTTGTCTAAATAATAATGATAATCGCCTCGGTAAAGGCGCAGTTCTCCGTCCCGAATCTCGACAATTTTGTTGGCAACTTGAGAGATAAAGTAGCGGTCATGGGAGACAACAACCGCCGTACCATCATAATTTTGCAGAGCGCCTTCCAGCATTTCCTTAGCGGGAATGTCGAGGTGATTCGTTGGCTCATCGAGGATCAACAAATTGGCTGGACGCAGCAGCATTTTGGCTAAAGCAAGCCGCGCTTTTTCACCACCACTGAGGGTTGCTACCTGCTTCAAAACGCTATCTTCGCTGAACAAAAATCGCCCCAACAGCGTGCGAACTTCTTCGTTCTTCCAGTCTGGCACTTCATCATGAATTGTTGCCATAACTGTTTTTTGCAAATCTAAAGCCTCAGCCTGATTTTGCTCAAATAGCCGGGGATCACATTATGATCCCCCAGTTTCACCGTGCCTTCTGTGGGTGCTTCTAGTCCAGTAATCAGCCTCAGCAGCGTTGATTTTCCGGCTCCGTTGGGCCCAACAATGGCAATGCGATCACCGCGCTCAATCAGCAGATCGGTGCCCAAAAACAAAATATTTTCGTTGTAAAAATGGGTCAAATCTTTGATAATCACCACTTCTCGACCACTTCGGGGAGCAGGCGGAAATTGGAACCGCAGCGTTTTCACTCCGGCAACCGGTGCCTCAACTAATTCGATCTTTTCTAGCTGCTTCTCGCGGCTTTTCGCTTGAGTGCTGCGGGTCGCGCTGGCTCGGAATCGATCGACAAATGCCTGCTGTTTGGCAATCTCTTTCTGTTGGCGTTCGTAGGTGCTGAGTTGCGCTTCTTGATTCTCGGCTTTCTGCTGCAAATAAGCGCTGTAGTTGCCCAGATAAGTGGTAGAAACACCGCGCTCGGTTTCCACGATTTGATTGCACAACCGATCAAGAAACTCCCGGTCGTGAGACACAATCACCATTGGCGTAGACAACCCTTTCAGGTAGGTTTCCAGCCATTCGATGGTGGTCAAGTCCAAATGGTTTGTCGGCTCGTCGAGCAGCAGCAAATCAGGCGATTGCAGCAAAATTTTGCCTAAACTCATCCGCATTTGCCAGCCGCCGCTAAAGGAATCGACCAAGCGATCTGAGTCTCCTGCGGCAAAGCCTAACTCTGGCAAAATCTTTTCGATTCGGGCTTCTAGTCCATAACCATCCAGCGCTTCAAACTGGCGCTGAAGTCGATCGAGCTTGTGAATCAGGGCATCAAGCGTTTCTGGGTCAGCCGCCTGCATGTCATGCTGAACTTGCATCAGTCCTTCATGGACTCGGTTTGCTTCTCCAAAAGCTCGCCAAAATTCGTCCCTCACAGAGCGCTGGGGATCAACCTCAAATTCTTGAGTCAGGTAGGCAATATGCAGGCTGTTAGGGCGGATGATTTCACCCGAAGTTGGCTCAATTTCGCCTGCAATGATGCGCAACTGGGTAGATTTACCCGCTCCATTCACCCCAACTAGCCCAATACGGTCGCCCGGCTTTACTTCCCAATTCACATCCTTGAGAATTTCACCCGTTGGATAAATTTTGCTGATGTGTTCCAGACGTAGCATGGATCAACCTCATGACGAGCAGTTAGGAGAAATCACAATCTCATCGCTCATGATTGCAATCGATCATTCGCCAGTTCGACTGTAACAAAAATTTAAACAAAAATTTAAGCCCTTTCCACTTTGACATAGGCTGGCTTGAGCGCAAAGCAGAAAAGCGCTATCTGTGTTGATTAGATGGCTTGAACCCGACTTTAGACGGGGATCAGGTGGATTCAGGAAATCTTCCGGATCGGAGAGAGGGAGGCTCGTATGACTTTTCAGGTTCTTCCAATGCCCCCATTCGCACAAATCCTGTTTCCGACTCCTCCCTGTCATAGCGACGTTAATTTCTGACTGTGGTGGCCGACTTCGCTTTGCTACCTGCTGATTGTTCCGAATTCCAGTGTAAGTAGAGGGCACTTGCGCGAAAGTCCCGTAGATTTACTGTGGTAGGGCAAGAAATCTCCGTGAAGTTACTGAATCACTCCGTAATTTCTACCTTTTACGATGCCCCTGGTTTCAGCGGAACATTAAGATACATTGCACAGCATTTCCCAGCGAAGTTGTCGAAGTTGTTCATAAGCTTGGCTTGGGCACAACTCATCGCCAACTTTTGCTGAGAACGGCATCTACGTCAGCAAATCATACAGCGGTAAACCGAACATGGTGGCTATCAGGGTTAAGGAAGAAAATGCGGTGAGTCAATCGCTGCACCAGGGATTAGTGTTTGTTAACTCATTGCAGGAAGCAACCGAAGTGAGCCAGGCGCTGCTGAAAAGTGGCTGTTACTTTGGCTGGGAGTGGGTAGACTCACTCGAAGCGCTGATATTGGCACTCCATGATCAGCCATGGGATTTAATTATTACCTTCGATTCTCTCTCCACTCAGCAAAACCTAGCCCTCGCGGACACACTCAAACGGCATTCTGTGAGGTTGCCAATTTTGGTGTTGCCGAGCGCCCAATTGCCCCATACGCAATTTTCGAGTCCAGAATGGATGGCCCTGGTAAGGGCAACATTAAAAGTGACAATTCCTGAACAAACCCAAGCCGCTAACCTAACCGCTTTAATTGAACACACCATTGATGCTGTGTGGTCGGTCGATCGTGACTATCGGCTGATTACTTGCAACACCGCCTGTCAGCAGCAGTTTGCCAAAGCTTATGGCGTTACCATCCGCCCTCGGCTTGATCTGGTGACTTGTCTGCCTAGAGTGGAGCAATCGCTGTGGCGCACCTGTTACGACCGCGCCTTAGCCGGAGAGCGCTTTGCAATTGAGCTTCACTTCGATAATCCGAACCTTCCAGACGATATTGAGATTTTGTTCAACCCGATCCGTACTGGAGAAAAAATTACGGGCGTTGCTGTGTTTGGACGCGATATCAGTGATCGCAAGCGGGCCCGACAAGAGCTTCAACAAGCCAGAGATCAACTCCAAGCGGTGCTGGATGCGGTTCCAGGCTGTGTCTCTTGGTTTAGTGCCGACTTCAAATATCTGGGCATCAATCGCTATCTAGCTGACACCTTTAAGCTGAAACCCGAAGATTTTATTGGTCAAGAGCTTGGCTTTATGGAATCGAGTCCGGGGTTCGCGACGTTTGTGCGCCAGTTTATTGCGAGTTCGGTTGAATCTAGCACTGTAGAAGTGGCGGCGCAGGTGGATGGCGAATTGCGGAGCTATTTGTTAGCGGCTCAGAAATATTCGCATAACCAAGCAGCCGTGTTTGTTGGATTAGACATCACCGAGCGCAAAGACTTTGAGGAAGCCCTGCGCGAAAGCCAGGAACGCTATGCGCTGTCGGTGCGAGGAGCCAACGACGGGCTGTGGGATTGGGATTTGCGCAGCAATCAAATCTATTATTCACCCCGATGGAAAGAAATGTTGGGCTACGAAGAACCCGACATTCACAACATGCCACAAGAATGGTTTAGCCGCGTTCATCCAGATGAGGTGAAGTGGTTAGAAGCTCAAATTACGGCTCATTTGGAGGGGCAAACCCGCCATTTTGAAATCGAACACCGGATGCAGCACCGAGATGGCTCTTACCGTTGGATGCTGAGTCGCGGCTTAGCGGTACGAGACCGAACTGGAAAAGCATACCGGATGGCCGGCTCTCAAACCGACATCACTGAACGCAAGCAGGCCGAGCATCAGTTGGTTCACCATGCCCTGCACGACAACCTGACTGGGCTGGCGAATCGGGCTTTGTTTATGGATCGGCTTCAGCAGGCGATTGAACGCAGCAAACGAGTTCCTGGCTATAAGTTTGCGGTGCTGTTCATGGATTTGGATCGGTTTAAGGTATTGAATGACAGTTTGGGGCATATTGTGGGCGATCAGATGTTGATTGCCATTGCCCGTCGATTGGAATCCTGCTTGCGTGCCATTGATACAATCGCTCGGCTGGGAGGAGATGAGTTCACCATTTTGTTGGAAGGAATTCGGGATGCCGAAGATGCCTGTTTTCTGGCAGAACGCATCCACTTTGCGTTGGAAGCTCCCTTTAGCTTAGATGGGCAAGAGGTTTTTACTTCGGTGAGCATCGGCATTGCCCTAAACGAAACCGAGTATGACCGCCCAGAAGATTTGCTCCGCAATGCGGATACTGCTATGTATCGAGCCAAAACACTGGGGCGATCGCGTCATGCCTTGTTTGATACGGCGATGCACAAACGAGCCGTGGCCTTGTTGCAACTCGAAACCGATCTGCGGCGGGCGCTCACCGCTAGCCATAATGCCTTCGAGTTTCAAGAATTTCGGATTCAGTATCAGCCGATTGTGGCACTAAAATCTGGCAGAATTAGCGGCTTCGAGGCCTTGGTGCGCTGGCATCATCCCGAACGGGGGTTGATTGCTCCGAGTGAGTTTATTCCTCTGGCAGAAGACACGGGACTGATTGTGCCGCTGGGAGCATGGATTTTGTCGGAAGCGTGTCGGCAGTTGCGGCTGTGGCAGGAGCAGTTTGCTTCTGATCTGCCCTTGTCGGTGAGCGTTAACTTATCGACCAAACAGTTCTCTCAGCCTTGCTTAATTGAACAGGTGCGGCAGTTGGTCGATCATTCAGAGCTTAATGCCGGTCAGTTGAAATTAAACCTGAAGCTAGAAATCACCGAAAGCGCCATCATGGAAAATCCAGAAACCGCTCAATCGATGCTGGAACAACTCAAAGCAATGGGTGTCCAGTTGCTGATTGATGATTTTGGGACGGGCTATTCTTCATTGAGTCATTTACACCGTTTCCCGATTGATACGGTCAAAATTGATCAGTCGTTTATTAGCCACATGAGTACTGACAGCGAAAGTGCTGAGATTGTCCGCGCGATTGTTTCGCTCGCTCACAATTTGGGCATGAATGTAATTGCAGAAGGGATCGAAATGACCGAACAACTACATCAGCTTCGATCGTTAGGGGCGGAATATGGGCAAGGCTATCTTTTTGCCAAACCGCTGAACAGCGAAGAAGCAGAAAAGCTGATGCAGCAAGAATTCGCCTGGATATGACAACCAAAATAAACCTCACAAATCAAGTCCATTTGTGATCCTATTTGTGATTAGAAGGGGTTTAGCGCAAAATAAAAGAATTATTCGTCAGGGAATTCTCTGACTCGGTTCGTTCTACCCCCGGTTGCGCTATGGCTGTACGTCCTCCCAATATGCCCCTTGCCAGTCCCGCAGAAAACCTGCGTCAGTTGGTGCTTCGCCGCTATCACCAGATGCCGCCCTTAGAAAAAACGCTGGTGCAGCTATTTTCGGTGATTTATGAGCCAGTCAGCCGGGCTACGTATATTCTCTGCCTCAATCAGCTTGGCATTACTGATTCCAGCGGCAGACCGTTCAATAACCAAACGTTCAAACCGTACATCGATCGGCTGTTGGCGTTGGAGGTGATTACGCAGAGCGGCGGACAGGGGCCGCAGTGTAACCCGCTATTGGCAGAAATCGCAACTCGTGAAGCGGTGCAAGCGGGACAATTTGAGTCCATGATGCGAGTGGTGAAAAAGCAGTTGCCTGTCACGGAACGCTGGAAAGGCGGACCAGTCTACTTCAACAGCGATCAACAGTTGATCCGAGAAGTGCGGTTTGGCATTTATAGCCATGATGTTGCTTTTATCAATCGGCGATTAGATGAATATTATCAGTACCGATCGAGCCGCAGTGAGATTACATTAGACGATATTTTTCAACAAGTTTGCAATCATCCATTTGACGCAGATTGGTTCTGTACGTTACCAGAGGAACTCTATGAAGGTGCTTTAGCAAGTATCCTCAATGTATCTATGCTGAGTCGCACCCCAGCGGAAGAGGCGTTTACGCTGCTGGAAGATGACTGGGAAGATCCAGAATTTACCACCTCTGATATGCAAAAAGTTCTGCTGCTGGAACAATTGGTGCTGCGGGGTAAGTTAACCGAAGCAGAACGAGTGCTCGATAGCCTCACCGAACCGTTTCGCAGTCATAGCGGCAACCTGTGGGGCATTTTGGATGTGCTGCGCGGTGATGTTTTTACAGCCATGGGCCGCTATGCTCAAGCCCTGCAAGATCTGAAGAAAGCCACTGGGAAGCGCAAAATTTACTTTCAGTCGATGAGCGGCTTGTTTTTTGTGCTGGCTCTTCTCAAGGCAGGTACACCCGATCGGCTGAAGGAGGCGGAAGGCTATGCGGCGACTGCTCGGCAAGCCAAACACTGGCTCAGCCCGATTTATACGGTTCTGGAAAATTTGCTGAAAGTGCAGCAGGGCGATTTGGGTCGCAAGGAATTAGTGTTGGCGGCTGCGCCTCACATCAATCAGCAAAGTTTAGAGATCTTGTTTCGCGCCCTATGTGTTTATTGGGTCGATGAAAATCAGGCAAAACTGTTGCTGCCCGAAACGCTGAAGCTGTTTTATCAGGAGGCAGCAGCGGCAGGCTATCCCTGGTTAGCCATGGAAGCGGCTGAAATTGTCTCCCGCTTGCAGCCCAACAGCCCCTACGCGCAGTTTGCCGCAGACTTACGAAAAGATAGCGGAGTTTTGCCGCTGGTTGACCTGCTGCAACCGCAAGCCACCTGGGAACTGAGCCTGAATGCCTTGATTAGCCTACAAAAAAAGACGCGCCTGCTACGGCGAAACCTGATACCAATCAGCGCTTGGCCTGGTTTGTGACACTGATTGGCAGTCGTTGGACGCTGCAACCCCGTGAGCAAACCCTCAGCGCTAAAGGAGAATGGGGTCGCGGTCGCCCGATTGCCCTGAAACGGTTGAAGAATGACCTCAGTGAGTTCAACTATCTGACCGACCAAGATCGGCAGGTGTGCGCCCAGATCAAAACCTACTCCTATAACTGGGGCAAAACTGAGTATGGCTTCAATGACAAAGCAATCGGCTTTTTGGTGGGGCATCCCCTAGTGTTTTGGGAAGAGTCGGCAACTCGGATTGAGGTGGTGAAGGGCGAACCCGAACTGCTTGTCAAACAGGGTAAGGGCGAACGGTTGACGCTTCAGTTTGTGCCGGAACTGAAGGAATCGAATTTGCTGGTGGTGAAGGAAAGCCCGACGCGCCTCAAAGTGATTGAAGTGACGCCAGAGCATCGCCGGATTGCCGAAGTGTTGGGCAGCAAAAATCGCTTAGACGTGCCTGCGGTGGCGAAAGATCGGGTGTTGGAGGCGATCCACGCCATTTCTAGTATCGTTACGGTTCACTCAGATATTGGCGGCGGCACTGAAGACGCGGTCGAGGTTCCGGCTGACCCAAAACCTCACATTCATTTGCTGCCGGCCGGGGCTGGGCTGCGGGTGGCGATGCTGGTGCGCCCGTTTGCGCAGACAGGTTCTTACTACCGTCCGGGGACAGGCGGCGAAACGGTGATTGCCGACATTGACGGACAAAAAATGCGAACCAGCCGCGATCTGCGTCAAGAAAAGCAGTTAGCAAAAGCGGCGATTGCTGCCTGCCCAACGTTGAACGAGTATCCCAAAGACGACGGCGAATGGTGGATTGAAGAACCAGAGCACTGTTTGGAACTGCTGCTGGAACTCCAAGAGTTGGGCGAGAGTGTGATCATTGAATGGCCGGAAGGTGAAAAGCTGCGGGTGAGTCGGCAAGCCGGATTGGGCGATTTTCAACTCAAAATTCAGCGGCAGAATGACTGGTTTGCCACCAGCGGTGAGTTAAAGCTCGACTCGCAAACCGTGATCGACATGCAGCAATTGTTGAACCTGCTGGATCAAAGCTCCGGGCGGTTTGTGCCGTTGGGCGACGGGCAGTTTCTGGCGCTGACGCAGGAATTCCGTAAGCGACTGGAAGAACTGCGGGCTTATACCGAAAAGTCGGGAAAAAACCTGCGGCTACATCCGTTGGCGGCGGTAGCGCTGGAAGATTGGGTCGATGAAGTGGGCAGCCTGAAAGCCGACAAATATTGGAAAGCCCACATCGAAAAGCTGAAGGAAGTCCAAACGCTTGACCCCAAGCTGCCTTCGACGCTGCAAGCCGAACTGCGCGATTACCAACTGGATGGCTTTCGCTGGCTGTCCCAACTGGCCCACTGGGGCGTGGGGGGCTTGTTTGGCAGACGACATGGGACTAGGCAAAACCTTGCAGGCGCTGGCGCTGATTCTGTCGCGGGCAGCGGGTGGCGCAACGCTGGTGATTGCCCCAACTTCAGTGTGTATGAACTGGCTTAGCGAAGCCCAAAAATTCGCCCCGACGCTGAACATCATCCAGTTTGGCGGCGGCAACCGTCAAAAAGTGCTGGATCAGCTTCAGCCGCTCGATTTGGTGATTTGCAGCTATGGCTTGTTGCAGCAGGAAGAAGTGGCGGAAATGCTGGCGAAAGTGCAGTGGCAGACGATTGTGCTGGATGAAGCCCAGTCGATCAAAAACTTTGCCACCAAGCGCTCTCAGGCGGCGATGAATTTGCAGGGCGGCTTCAAGCTAATAACCACCGGGACGCCGATCGAAAACCATTTGGGCGAACTGTGGAATCTGTTTCGCTTCATTAATCCGGGGTTGCTCGGCTCGCTGGAGAGTTTCAATCAGCGGTTTGCCGTCCCGATTGAGCGCTATCAGGATAAGGCGGCCCGTCTGCGGCTCAAAAAACTCATTCAGCCGTTTTTGCTGCGCCGTACCAAAAATCAGGTGTTGGAAGAATTACCTTCCCGTACCGAAATTTTGCTGCATGTGGAGCTAAGCCAGGAAGAAATGGCGTTTTATGAGGCATTGCGGCAACAGGCAATTACCCGCCTCGCCGAAAGTGATGCCACTGCCGGAGCCAAGCATTTGCAAGTGTTGGCAGAGATCATGAAGTTGCGCCGCGCCTGCTGCAATCCCAAGCTGGTTACAGATTTACCCTTGCCGAGTGCCAAGCTCAACCTGTTTGGCGAAGTGCTAACCGAACTGCTGGAAAACCGCCACAAAGCGCTAGTATTCAGCCAATTTGTCGATCATCTCCACATTTTGCAAGCCTACTTAAACGAACAAAAAATTGCCTATCAGTATCTCGATGGCAGTACGCCCGCCGCGGAACGCAAACGTCGGGTAGAGGCGTTTCAGTCTGGGGAAGGTGATGTGTTTTTGATCAGCCTCAAAGCAGGCGGCACGGGACTCAACCTCACCGCTGCCGATTTTGTCATCCATATGGACCCGTGGTGGAACCCTGCTGTGGAAGACCAAGCCTCCGACCGCGCCCACCGGATTGGGCAACAGCGCCCTGTCACGATCTACCGCCTGGTTGCTGAAAACACAATTGAGGAAAAAATCGTCGCTCTGCACACCCACAAACGCGATTTGGCAGATAGCCTCCTCGAAGGCACAGAAGTGAGCGGCAAAATCTCCACCGATGAGTTGCTGCGCTTAATTCAGGAAGGGTGAGCAGCCCCTAACTCCCCCATTCTGGGGAACTTTTCCGACCGAGCCGATGGTGTCTCAAAGTCCCCCACGAGTGGGGGAGTTAGGGGCAAAGGGGACTGGCAACAAACCCAGATAGTTTTGTGAACATCATCGCATACCCATCGGGAACGTAAAAGTTAACTTGGCTGTCGCATTAGCCGCACGATTTCTTCAGCCAGGTTTCTCGACCACAAACTATCGAATGGACAGAGGATCTGGCGGTTTTCTGGAGCCGTCCAAATCAGCGCAGCTTCAACGTCTGAAAGCCTGTAAGTCTCGTTGAGCAAAATGCAGGTGAGTAGGCGATTGACGACGATTGCTTGTTCATCAGTGAGGACAATCATCAGCGACCTCCTCTTTCAGCTTTGGACAGAATCACTAGCGCTTTGTCAATATCGCGAATTTTGATGCCACGCAGAGCGGTGAGAATGGCTCTCAGCAGCGCCACCTCATCAGCGGAAAGGGTAATCATGGATGTGACCTCGGATAGTCTATTCAAATTTACCGTCATATGTCGTATTGACGGTAATAGACTCTACTATACGGCATAATGGCTAGGTTCTGTCTAGCCCTTAATGAATGTCTCCGACAGCAAAAGACAAACAGGAAGTGAGAGCGATAGTAGACAAAGAAGTTTATCGGCTCTTAAAAGCGCTGGCAGGGGTGAAACAAAGCAGCCTGAATAAGGTCTTGAATGAAGCGATTGATCAATATCTGGAATCAGAAAGTACAAGAGAACTAATAGAGCGCCATAACCTAGAAGACTAAGCCACGCTAGCCCCCTAAATCCCCCCATTCTGGGGGACTTTGAGTAGAGATGGCAAATGGGGGGAGAGGGGCAAACTGCTAGATAAATGATCACCTGTTGTCTTTATGGCTTCTGAGCGCATTCGAGGCACAACTCCCAACCTGATTGCTGTGCCCCGACAACTTCAACTCAATCTGACCCCGGCTGAAAAGGTGATGTGGGAAGCGCTGCGGCGACGGCAACTCAAAGGCTATAGTGTTTCGCTGCCAGCATCCTGTAGAGTCCTTTATTGTTGATTTCTATTGTCTTTAGTTTGGACTAACTGGCCTCCCAGCATTGCTCAACAGGATGCCATGAAGGGGTTTGACTAAAATTTGATGTAGATAATGAGATCTGATACGCTCTGAGGACTGGGTTCTCTTTTCCAGTCTTGTGGAGGGGCAAGGAATGACTGCAACTATTGTCCAAAGTGCAACAGAGTCAATCACTCTGCAAATCACCATCCCTTAAGTAACTCATTTTTAGATACCGAAGAAACGATCCAATCAGTACTGAATGAAGCGGGAACTCTAGCGAGTGGAGAGGCACTCAAACAGTTTGATACTGATGGCAGGGTCATTGCAATGGGTGGGATGAATTGGACTAGTAAAGGACAACTGCCCAAAACCTATCAAACCCCTTATGGAACAGTAGAAGTACATCGGCATGTGTACCAAACGAGCGCTGGGGGAACCACCTTTTGTCCGTTGGAAGTTGATGCGCGCATCATCCTGACCTCAACTCCCCGATTGGCAAAACAAATTTCCCACAAATATGCGGAGATCAGTAGTGTCCGAGTAGTCGAAGACTTGCGGGAAAATCATGGACGGGTGGTGCACCGCTCGTTTGTGCAAACCCCTTCGCTGAAGCAGTCGGTGAGATTGCCTTGCTCAAGGAAGAGGATTGGCACTATCAGACCAGCCCTCTAAAGGTCATTTGAGCGCTTCTTAATATTTGTTGTCATCCCTGTGATTGCTGGCTTTCAGACCGCTATTGTAAAAGCTGAAAGTCTAACCCCCACGTTTGAGCCATGATGTTGGGAGAAGTGTTTGAGCGGTTCATCGCCGAGAGTCCGTTCAGCGTGATGCTGAGGGTGCTGTTAGAACAGAGTCTACCTGCCGAGGAGGTTGATGCATTGTTTGAGCAGCAAGCCCAGCGCCAATATCACCGAGAATTGCTGTTCTCGACGGTGGGTGAATTTGATCAGTCTGGTGGTGTGTGGCATCTTACCGTCGGTCAATGCTGCCTATCAAGCCAAAGCTAAAGGCATTGGAGTCACGATTCAGTCGGTCTATAACAAGCTCAATGGGATAGAGCCTCAGATTGTCGAAGCCTTACTGCGGCACGTTGTTGGGCGGGTTGAGGGATTGATGAAGCAACTGGGTGGTACCCTGCCGCCACTGCTGGAAGGATACCGAGTAAAAATTCTCGATGGTAATCATTTGGCAGCAACAGAACGGCGCTTAGAGGTGCTCCGTTCGGTCAACAGTGCCCCCCTGCCCGGTCAGACCCTAGTGATTTTAGACCCGGCGTTGATGTTGGCGATTGATGTGTTTGCCTGTGAGGAGGGTCATGCTCAGGAGCGGGCGCTGTTGAGTCGGGTATTGGCGACGGTGAGCCGTGGCGATTTGTGGATTGCCGAGCGCAATTTTTGCACGTTGGGATTTCTGTTTGGTCTCCATGGGCGGGGGGCAGCTTTGGTGATTCGCCAGCATGGTTTGCTACCCTACAAAGCGCTCGATGAGTTGGCGTTTGTGGGTCACAGTGAAACTGGAGCGGTGTTTGAGCAATCAGTCCAATTGATCTTCAACGACACCTTAAAGGTAACGCTGCGACGAATTGTCGTGCAACTCACTCAGCCCACTCGCGATGGAGAGTCCGAAATTGCCTTGCTCTCCAATCTACCCGCAGCCAAAGCGAATGCATTACAAATTGCCCCACTGTATCAAAAGCGATGGCGGATTGAACGATTGTTTCAAGTGCTCGAACAATGTTTCCGAGGTGAAATCAACACGCTGGCTTATCCCAGAGCCGCCTTGTTTGGGTTTGTCATGGCACTGATTTGCTACAATCTGCTGGCAGTCGCTCAAGCAGCGATGCGGAGTGTGTATGGAGTTGATAAAATCGAAGCGGGCATTTCCCCCTATTATCTAGCTGATGAAGTGCGCCGGGTCTATGAGGGCATGATGATTGCGATTCCGCCCATCCAATGGCAACCGTTGGCTCAACTCGATGTAGACTCCACGGTTCAATTGCTCCAACACTTAGCCGCACAGATGGAGTTGTCAAAATTCCGCTCCCACCCCAGAGGAGCGAAGAAGAAAGTCCCCAAACCCAAATGGCAAAAAGACAAACCTCATGTCTCCACCGCTCGATTGCTGAGTGAATCGAAATCTAAAAAAGATAAAAAAACACCTTGAAAGGGCTGGTTTTAAAACACGCCCTAGATTCAGCATCTCAGGAAATCCTGTGGGCAAGGGGCAATCAAACAGGACTGCACAGGAGGAAAGGCAGCCTTTCAAGTCTGACTTTTTCAGCTATTTTTCCTAAAATTAGATTGCTAGTCTAATTAGCGTCACTTGACATGATTCATAAACAATCGATTGCCCTTCATCTAGATCAGACGATTTATCAGGCTGCTTATTGGGAAGCGGGAAAAGGACAACCGATTGTTTTACTGCACGGCTTCATGGGACGAGGCGAATGCTGGGAAACCCTTGTTTCTGCCTTAAAACCCCACTACCGCTGCATCTGTTTGGATATGTTGGGGTTTGGTGAATCCTCGAAGCCCATGATCCGCTATGACATTGCCCTACTCGTGCGGTTTGTGCGGGCAGTTGTGACGGCGTTAGCAATTGAGCCTTGTGGACTGATCGGGCATTCTTTAGGCGGTTGGGTGTCGGCTGCCTATGCTTTGACTCACCCCGATTCTGTGACGGCACTGGTTTTAGCGGCTCCGGCTGGCATCCGGGATGATAGCTTCTGTGGGCGGTATGACCATCTGCGTCCGTTGCTGTGGCAAACGCCGATTGTGGATGCGGCGCTGTGGTTCCTTCAACCTTTGGCACGGATTTCGGGAAATCAGAAAAGTTTAGCTCAAATTCGCTGGATGCGGCGAGAATTAAACGGGCAACCTGCTCCACGCTCTTTCCTGCTTGGTCGGATGCGTCCAGAAGATGCCATTGATACGGTAGAAAAAGAAATTCATCAGTTAACTGTGCCAACGTTGGTAATCACCGGAGAGCAGGATGAAACAATTCCGCTATGGCACTCGCAAACTTACGCGAATAAAATTCCTCAAGCGCAGCTAGCCCTGATTCCTAATGCCGATCACGCTTTACCTCAGCGTTATGCATCCGAGATGGTAGATATTTTGCTGCCGTTTTTAAGCCAAACCCAGCGCAACAATTAGCTAGTTGATAATTAGCCAATTGGACAAGAAGACCTATACGCCAGTCCGCTGTGCCAGTGTAGTGGGGAGAGCCAACCGAGAAACCATTGTGCTAGCGATACGAGACACAATCGATTTAAATGTTGCCTTCTGCCTTCATTCCCCTTCGACAGCAACTCTGTTTACTTTTGTCCCACAAAAGGGAATATTGACGACGTGTCCTTTTACAGGGCCAACCTAAGCTATTGTAATTAAGGCGTTGAGGTCGTCCGCACTATGCCCAGAACTCCAAGTGAATATGCGGTTCATATTATGCTTGCAGGAGGACACCGGGAAGAAGTCCGGTTTGCCACCATTCAAGACTTCCAGAAGTGGTACAGCGGTGAGCTTGTGCCCAAATCTAGCTCCAATGACTTTATCAACGTGCCGCTGAAAACCGTTCAGGGCGAATATATGGTGGTGCGTCCGGCGCAGGTGGTGGCTCTGCGAGTCGAGCCTGTCTTTTATGGCAGCGTTGATCGAGACTAATTGAGACTACTGAGACTAACTGACTGAAGTGATGAAAGCCTTTGCACTGGCGCTCAGCTTAGGCGCTGTGCTTATTCCGATTCGATCCAGCAATAGCCAGACGGTTGATCCGGCTCGTGTTGGTGCGGTTATTCCTTTGCGTCGAATTGAGTTAGCCACAGTCGAAGCGATTTTAGAAGCAACGCCGGGAGCAGCTTCATCGAGTGCCTTCTCTGCATTGGGTTTAGACGATCGGCTATGGAGGCAACCAAGCGACCGTGCTGCCCTAATCGCGGCGGTTGATTATTCCTTAAGCTATCTGCAAACGCCTGCCGCCCGCGAAGCCTATCAAAATTATCCAGTTCCCGGATTTAGTTTGGATCGCGTCCGACGGAGCTTGGAACGGTTTCGGCAGCTTGTTCTAACGGCTCGTTCGGCTGAAGCGCTGCAAGCGGCTGTGCTACAAGAGTTTGACCTATATGAGTCGGTTGGGTCAGATGGCAACGGAACCGTCGGGTTTACGGGCTATTTTGAGCCGATTCACACCGCGAGCCGCATCCCAACCTCCGAATTTCGCTATCCGCTTTATCGGCTGCCACCCAATTTCAAGCAGTGGACGACTCCGCATCCGACGCGGGCAGAATTGGAAGGCATCGACGGACGGCAGGGAACAGCGGGACAATTACGCGGTTTGGAAATTGCCTGGTTGCGCGATCGGCTGGAGGCTTACCTCGTGCAGGTGCAAGGCTCGGCTCGACTGCAACTGACTGACGGCTCAACGCTTTCGGTCGGCTATGCTGGGCGCACAGACTACCCTTATGTCAGTATCGGGCGCGAGTTGGTGAATGCAGGCAAAATTGCTGACGCTGATCTGACGCTCGATGCCGTGATCGAGTATTTTCGGCAGCATCCTGAAGCGTTGGATCTCTATTTGCCGCGCAACAATCGGTTTATTTTCTTCAAAGAAACCACTGGATTGCCTGCCACTGGCAGCCTGCGGGTTCCGGTTACGGCCGAACGCTCGATTGCAACAGACAAAACGCTGCTGCCGCCCGGCGCACTAGCCATCATTCAAACCCAACTGCCTCAAGTGGATCAGCAAGGGAATGTCACGGCTGCTTTCGTGAGTCGATATGTGCTCGATCAAGATACGGGCGGCGCGATTCGGGGAGCCGGACGAGTCGATCTATTTATGGGAACCGGAGCCGCTGCGGGCAATCGGGCAGGCTTGATCAACAATACTGGGCGGCTTTATTATTTGCTGCTGAAATGATGTGTTTCGATGCTAGGTCTCACTACGCTTAAGGATTTATCGCAACCAGTGTTATGCTAAATGGATTACAGCCCGCTCTAGCTCAATTGAGGCGCATTAGCGCTGTTGAGAGCACGTTAAGTTGCCGGGCTGAAGCAAAGAGGCTTGAGGCATGTGCGGGATTGAAAAGCAGATCAGTGAGAAATAGGTCGTTCTCTTAAACCAATCTATGAACGCCTCTGCTCTTGAAATCACTCTTCAAATTGTTTTAGTGGTGATCGCCGGAATCGGTGCTCAGGTATCAGCGAATTATCTGAGGGTTCCTAGCATTGTCTTTTTACTGCTTTTCGGGATTGTGCTTGGCTCAGATGGGTTAGGCGTTCTACATCCCAACCTGCTAGGTACAGGGCTGGAGGTCATTGTTTCGCTGTCGGTTGCGCTGATTTTATTTGAAGGCGGGCTAACGCTTCAATTGCGAGAATTGAGCCTGGTATCTGGCAGCCTCCGTAACCTCGTGAGCTTTGGCATCCTGATTACCCTGCTCGGCGGCGGGATGGCGGCTCACTGGCTGGGTGAATTTCCCTGGACGATTGCCTTCCTGTATGCCTCTCTCGTTGTTGTGACTGGCCCGACTGTGATCAGCCCCCTGCTGAAGCAAGTGAAGGTCGATCGACAAATTGCTGTGCTGCTGGAAGGCGAAGGGGTGTTGGTCGATCCAGTTGGGGCAATTTTAGCGGTTGTGGTGCTGGATATCATTCTCAACGGCGACACTGATCCAATGGCAATTATTAGCGGGCTGCTGCTGCGGCTCGGCATTGGCGGCGGCATTGGGGCAATTGGCGGTTGGGGGTTGGGCTTTCTGCTGAAGCGGGACTCTCTGCTGTCTGATGAACTGAGAAACTTGGTGGTTTTAGCCGGGGTTTGGGGCTTATATAGCCTCGCTCAACTGATTCGCAGCGAATCCGGGCTGATGACGGTTGTGGTGGCAGGGATGGTGGTTGGAGCCTCCGCTTTACCAGAGGAACGGTTGTTGCGGCGGTTTAAAGGTCAGCTAACTATCCTGGCGGTGTCAGTCCTGTTTGTCTTGCTAGCGGCAGATTTGTCGATTGCCAGCGTTTTTGCCCTGGGTTGGGGATCGCTGCTGACGGTTTTGGTGCTGATGTTTGTCGTGCGTCCGTTGAATATCTGGCTTTGCACCTGGAACAGCGGCATGAACTGGCGACAAAAGCTGTTTCTATGCTGGGTGGCTCCGCGCGGCATCGTCTCGGCTTCGGTGGCTTCTCTGTTTGCGATTCTGCTGACCGAAAGGGGCATTACAGGCGGTGAATCAATTAAGGCGCTGGTGTTTCTAACCATTATTCTGACCGTCGTCCTGCAAGGTTTGACGGCTCAGTGGATTGCTCGTCTGCTGCGCGTCACTTCAACGGAAGCTACAGGCGTTGTGATTGTGGGCTGCAATCCGCTGAGTCAACTGATTGGCAGGCTGTTTCGAGATCGGGGCGAATCAGTTGTTTTGATCGACACTGATCCGGTTGCCTGCCAAACTGCGGAGGCGGAAGGGTTTAACGTGTTTTCGAGCAGCGCTCTCGATATGAATGTGCTGGAGAAAGCAGGACTGGCAAAAACCGGCACATTTCTGGCGCTGACTAACAATGCTGAAGTCAACCTGGTTTTGGCGCAGCGAGCCGCAGAAGAATTTACCCCGCCTAGAGTATTAGCGGTGTTTTCGGGCGATCAGTCGAACGGCAGCAACGGTTCGATGAAAGTGCAGCCTGCCTTTACGTCACAAATGCCATTAAAAATTTGGAATCGTTATTTAGCAGAAAAATCCGTCAAGCTTGGGGAAACAATTTTGCGCGAGTCAGATTTGCTATTTCAGCAAGCCCATCTCAAGGCACTGATTCGGGCAGAAGAGCTAGTGCCGCTGCTGATAGAGCGGGAAGAACGGCTGATGGTTGTACCTGCAACTGAGGAATGGCAAGTGGGCGATCGGCTGATTTATCTGCTCCATGATCCGCGGCCGAAGCTTTTGCGGCAGCTTGCGGGTAGTGAACAGTCAGCGCTGGTGCTAGAGAAACAGCCTAGAGTGGAGGAAATCCCGGTTGCTGTGTCAATAGAAGCGGCGCTGGAGGGGGGCGGAGATGGAGCAGCCGTTGGGTAATATCCTCACTGTCAGCCCTAGCCAAACCGATAATGCTTTCTGACAGGTTGCAAAATTTTCCAGGTACAGGACAGTCCGGCGGAGAATGTAACCAAATCGCCTTGACCCATCGGGACGGGAGCACCACCCTCTGGAATCACGATTACCTCGCCTTCTAGGAAATAGCAGGTTTCTGATTCATCATAAGTCCAGGGAAATTCTGAACTTTCTTTGTCCCAAATAGACCACTGCGCCACTCCTAATTCCTGTAACCGTTCTGAGCTAGGCTGATGCTCAATTTGAATAGCTTGAACTGGGGCTTCATCATGGGGATGTTGAATCGGGCTTTGCATCAGAATTGTCCTCATTGGATGAACGAATCGCAGCTAACAGCGCCGAATAGTCTTGATCGGCTAAGCCAAGCTGACAGGCTATTTCTAGAATGTGCCGCACCCCAGATAGGCTGTCAACCTGAAGCCCGGCTGTTTCTGCTTCGTTGAGAAACAGGTTCGTGTCTTTTAGCAAATGTTTGGTAGGGAAATTGGGATTGGCGTAATTTTGCTCCACCATCCGCTGAAGCTTTTTGTCAAACGTTGGGGCATAGAGCGCACTCTGCCGCAAAACTTGCATGAAAGTATCGACCGCAACGCCCTGCTGCTGCACAAAACTTAAACTCAGCGCAAAACCAGCCGTGAGTGCACTGATCAGTTGGTTGAGCGCTAGCTTGAGCGCGGCGGCGGTTCCCACCGGGCCAATGAACAGCGGCTCTGCCCCAAAATGCTGAAAAGTTGGCAACCATTGCTGAAATTGCTCAAGCGTTGCTCCCACCATCACCAGGAGCTTACCTGCCTTCACTTCTGAAATGCTGCCCAACACTGGAGCCTCTAAGTAGCTGCCGCCTGCTACCCGAATCTCTGCTGCGATGCTGCGGCTCTGGCTCGGCGCAATGGTTCCCATCTGGATGATTGTGCGTTCGGCGAGGAAGGGTTTCGCGGCATCCGAGAGTAACGTTGACCGGATCGCGTCGGCATCGCTGAGCATCAAAATTACCGCCTGACACCGTTGCAGCAAATCGCAGATTGAGGCAGCAACTTCTGCGCCTGCCTGTTGGAGAGGGGTGAGTTTTGCGGGCGTGCGGTTGTACACCATCACCGAAACCCCGTTGAGCAGCAGTCGTTCTGCCATCGGTGCGCCCATTAAACCTGTGCCAATCAAACCAATCACAGTTGCTCCTCGCCATGCAATGCCGCCTTCACTGTGAGAGTATCATTGCTAGGAACGTTTGAGGCGTAATGTGCACTGTTTAACGATGCACTTTAACGATGCACTTTAACGATGCACTGTTTAATGAATTAGCTGAATTGACTGGCTCGACCTGCTGGTTTAATCGCTGATGAGATCGGTGATACCATTCACCAACTGAGGATTTTGCGGCGTCTCCCAGGTTTCAACCAGTGCGCCTGTCAACTGACTGAGCCGACCCATGAATGCCATTCCTTCAGTCCCCATGACGATTGTGTTGCCATAGAGCAGGATTTTGGCATCTGGCATGAGCGCTTGCCGCCAGCTTTGTAGCACATTAGCATAGCGGTTGAGCGTCTCTTGATCAAGACAAACTGCCCCAAGCTGCACTTTACCCGGCTGTCCATGTACGATCATTTGCAGCTTTTCGAGGTTAGCCGAGCGGCTCGTCAGGCGATCAGTGACTTGCTCAATGCCGTTACCTTCTGGTTCTAACACGAGCACTTCAGCAGCATCTGCTTTGCGCACCAATGCCACATAGTTAGGAACTGTCGGATCAACGACAGTCAATACCTTGGCTGTTTTATCCAACGGCTGCACCAAACTTAATGCTTGGTGAGGCTCAGGCCACAAAATCAGACTTTTAGAGCTTTGCATAATAGTTTAGGGCATGACGATATTCAGCCGCTGCATCTTCTACACTTGATTTAAAGTTGCGCGAATCATAAAACCGCAAAATTGCAAGCTTACTATAGGCGCCCGTGTGCGTATCGATACGTGAGGCATACTCAGAGTACCCAGTCTTCTTAAGTTGAGGGATGTAATATTTCATGAAATATTAGTAAAGATCATGATTTATTACTGCCTTTTTTTATTAAGTAAACGTGAAGATGTCAACGCTGCTATTGTCGCTCTAGATTCCTCTTTTAGGAAGAGATTTGAAAAGATTAATTTTTGAGAAAAGAAAGATTGACTTTATAGATTTGTACCAAGATTGCCCAATGGTTTTCTGAATTTGCAGAACTGACAGTAGACAAGAATTTGGGGTCTGTACAGATTAGGAAGGTGTGGCAAGGGTATGACAAGCCAGCGCAAATTTCTGGCTTCTGCAAGAACTACTCGACGATTTATGGAAATTGAGAAGCAGGAAGTCTTCCAAATTCGCACTCCTTAGGAATGGGAATTCGATCAGTTCGATCGTGAGGAGGGGCAGGTTTTGCGGTCAAGTCGATTGCCGGATGCCCATTGATTCAATTCACGATCCTCAGCAACATCCGTAGTGGCGGTCGTCGAGCATTGGCTCTGGGGTACTCACGACAAGCATAAAGCTCTGCTGCATGAGCCATTTTCGCTATTTTTGCAGTGCTTCAATAATTCTGACATTGGCTTTGGGAAAAGGAAACTGCTCTAGCTCGTGCAAATTGACCCAACGCACTTCGTCACACTCAATGGGCTGTGGTTCGCCGTTCACATGGCGACAGTGGTGAACGTTGAGCGTCACGTGGAAGTGAGTGTAGGTATGTTCGATCGTGATTAAATGTTCGCCGACTTCGATCGCAATTCCCAGTTCTTCTAAAATTTCGCGGCGAATACAGGCTTCTACGGTTTCACCAGGTTCAATTTTGCCGCCTGGAAATTCCCATAAGCCGCCTAACAAGCCATCTTGCCGCCGTCGGTCGATCAAAATTTGACCTTGCTGATTCCAAATTACTGCTACACCGATTTGTTTGTGCGGGATTGGGGCACGAGTTTCAGAAACTGGGAGTTCATTTTGCATATTCATTCGGTAAGCGCGGCAATGAGAGTTCCAGGGACAGAGCAAACAGGCTGGATTTTTTGGGGTGCAAACCGTGGCGCCCAAATCCATCAATGCTTGGTTGAAGTCTCGCGGGGAGTCGGGATCAAGCAGATGTTCGGAGGTTTTCCAAAGGGTGGTCAGAACTTTGTTGGGTGGGGTTGTTACCCCATCTAACCGGGCTAACACTCGCTTAACGTTGCCGTCTAAAATCGGCACAGGCTGGTTGAAGGCGGCACTGAGGATGCCCCCTGCGGTGGTGCGTCCAATGCCGGGTAAAGTGAGGACGGTGGCTAACTCGACCGGAAATTTGCCGTTGTGCTGCTGAACAATTTGCTGAGCCGCTCGATGTAAGTTGCGAGCACGAGCATAGTAGCCTAAGCCTTGCCATGCTTTCAAGACTTGTTGCTGATCGGCGTTGGCTAGCCCGGTAATGGTGGGAAACTGAGCGACCCAACGTTCGTAGTAGGGAATGACGGTCTTGACTTGGGTTTGTTGCAGCATGATTTCTGATACCCAAATCGGATAGGGATCTTGGGTTTGTCGCCAAGGCAGGCTGCGTCCGTGAATGCAATACCACTGCAATAAGGACTGACGCAGTTGAGTAATGGTGGCGGCAGTTCTATCCTGACAGTCAAGCATGGATATTCTAGGCTCAATACTCGTGATTGGAGTGGCGTTTATGAAGCAATGTCTATAAAAAAAAACTCGGTAGATTATTCTCGCAAATCTACCGAGTCTTTAAAGCTCTTTAAGGCTAAAGATAGCTTGATTGATTTAGCCGTGGCTTGGCTTTCCCTCACTTTGAGCTATCCCTCTTTAGGTTTTAGGCTGTGATCTTATTCAGCGTCGATTTTGCCAGATTCAGATGATTGCAAAACGCGCTCAAACTGTAGGCGTTGCTCGGCGTTGCGGAGAAAGTAGCCGCTCATCATTGCTGAAGCCAACAGCCGCCCTAAGTGCTCGCGGCTTGTTGTAATGGTGACATCGAAATGCTCTGAGGGGAGTCCGCCTAGCAGTCCGATGATGTTGCGTTCCATGACTTGCAAAACTTCACCTGATCCAGGCTTGGAAAGCTGAGCTACGGTCTCTGGGTTCATGGACTGAACGTACTGCCACAACAGGTTGTTAGACTCATTACCCAAAAACTCGGAAATCCGATTGGTTGAATTGTTCACGGTAAGAACCTCTCTCAGACGGCAAGTGCAATTTCATGTGTATGAACATAATGTAACAATTTGCTGGTGGCTGGAGAGTGGGCGGAACCGAACTGTTATCGGGAATTAACCGATCTGGGCTAGTTTGTGAACTGGGCGGAATTCTGGTTCTTTTGCGGTATGAACAATCTGGGTTTGTGTTGCTTTTCCTGATTTTGCTCTTTGGTAAAGCTTAATCTCTGGTAAAGTTTGATCTCTGGTGAAAAGCGGGGATGCTTGGGGACTTTGCCCCCAAACCCCCAGCAGGGGACGGGGTGCGTCCCCTACAACCCCTCCACAAGGGATGGCTGGTAGGTTGCAGATTTTGCTTCGCCTTGTGGGGGTGAATTAGCTTTTTGATGCGGTTGAATTTGCTGTTTCTGGTGACTCGGTGGTGGGTTGGGAGGCTGGCTCGGATTCGCTTTCGACTCGGCAGAGTTTTGCTCCTAGTCCTTGTAGTTTGCCTTCTAGGTTTTCGTAGCCGCGATCGAGGTGCTGTAATCCTTGAATGGTGGTGATTCCTTCGGCTGCTAATCCGGCGAGAACTAGGGCGGCTGATGCTCGCAGATCGGTGGCGACAACGGGCGCTCCTGATAGCATGGGTACGCCGCGAATGATGGCGATGTTGCCTTTGACGGTGATGTCTGCTCCCATGCGGTTGAGTTCGGCGACGTGCCGCAGGCGGTTCTCAAAGACGGTTTCGCTGATCACGCTGTTGCCTTCGCTGAGGGTGAGTAGGGCCATAAATTGGGCCTGCATGTCGGTGGGGAAGCCGGGGAAGGGCATCGTTTTGATGTCGGTGGCTCGGTGGTGCTGTCCAGGTACGAGCCGAACGCGATTGGGGGCTTCGGTGATTACTTCTGCGCCGATGGTGTGCAGTTTGGCAATCACGGCGGTGAGATGCTCAGGAATGACGGGAGCTAGGCTGATTTCGGAATGGGTAATCGCACCAGCGACTAGAAAGGTGCCTGCTTCAATTCGATCGGGAATGATGCTGTAGTCGGTGGAATGTAGGCGGGGAACGCCTGAAATGGTGATGGTGTTTGTGCCTGCACCGCGAATTTTTGCGCCCATCGCTCGACAGAAGTTGGCTAAATCGACGACTTCTGGCTCTTGGGCTGCGTTTTCAATGATGGTTTCGCCTTCTGCGAGGGTGGCTGCCATCATCAGGGTTTCGGTGGCTCCGACGCTGGGGCAGTCGAGATAAATTTTGGCTCCTTGGAGGCGCTGTTTGTTGCCTTTGATATAAGCATGAACTGTGCCATGTTCAATTTGGACATCGGCTCCCATCGCTTGTAACCCGCGCACGTGCAAATCAACCGGACGCGCTCCAATTGCACAGCCGCCTGGTAAGGGCACGCGAGCAACCCCTAACCGCGCTAGCAAAGGCCCAATCACAAAGAAGCTGGCTCGTAGCTGGCTGACCAGTTCGTAGGGCGCTTTCGATTGCCCAATGTGGCTGGCGTTGACTTCTAGGGTGTCTCCTTGTCGTTGAATGGTGACGCCAAGTGCTGCCAAAATCTCGCCCATTCGGGACACATCAACCAAAGAAGGAACATTCCGAATCCGGCAATCATCTGGACAAAGTAAGGCTCCAGCCATAATCACGAGTGCAGAATTTTTGGCTCCGCTGATCTTGACTTGCCCTTTGAGAGGTTGCCTACCCCAGATACGAAGCATGGTTTTATCTTCCTCGGTTGGAGTATAGGTTGGGATGCTGAGATGAGAAGTTATGACTTTGTCCTCCGGAACTTTATCAGATTTTGACTGCAAACCTTGGCTTCAAAGCTGCAAATTGCTAACGATTCTACCGGAAACCTCCAGAATGTCTAGAAGTCTCCTCAGTGGAGTTTAAAGCCTTCTGCTCATTTTGCTACGAAAAGTTTAACCAAACCGATAGATTTTCCCTACCTTTAGAGGTTGACGAATGCTGGAATTTAGTAGAGGATAGTAAGTCGCAGTCTTAAGTGGTGAAGCACCAATATTAAGGCTGTTCCGCGCGGAACTGCGGAATTGGTAGACGCGCATGATTCAGGTTCATGTGCCGCAAGGCTTCCGGGTTCAAGTCCCCG
>JAAUQT010000255.1 GCA_012033495.1 Cyanobacteria bacterium RM1_2_2
GGTTGAGCCAGTCGAAAGTGGGTTGAGCGCAGTTGAAAAGTGGGTTGAGCCAGTCGAAAGTGGGTTGAGCGCAGTCGAAAGTGGGTTGAGCGCAGTCGAAACCCACTTTTCAAGTCCGTTTCAGGGAGTTCTTCTACTGATTTGCCATAAGATAAACATGATCTGTAAGTCAACTTTTAACTTTGTTCGCATCATTCTTTTTGTAATGAATGATGTATGTAAGGCTTAAGAACTGTGAGCAACGAATAGAGAAAGTGACGAGTAGAGAAAATAAGGATTATGAATATGTCTCAACCGATTCAAGATATTCTCAGTTGGTATGGCAGCGACAATCCTGGTACGCTGACCAATCTGTCCCGATTGCTCAATCACGGGAAGTTAGCTGGAACTGGAAAGCTGCTTATTCTTCCGGTTGATCAAGGTTTTGAACATGGCCCTGCTCGTAGTTTTGCAGCTAATCCCTCTGCCTATGATCCTCGGTATCATTTTGAACTGGCAATCGAGTCAGGTTGTAATGCTTATGCCGCTCCGTTGGGTTTTTTAGAAGCCGGAGCTAGAGAGTATGCGGGACAAATCCCGTTGATTCTCAAGGTCAACGATCACGATGTATTGCTAGACGAAAAAGATCCAAGTCAAGCACTTACGGGTAGCGTTCAAGATGCGCTACGACTAGGTTGTGTCGGGATTGGATTTACAATTTACCCCGGTTCCTCTGAACGCTTTGCAATGTATCAGCAGATTCGCGCCTATGCGGAGGAAGCCAAACGCTATGGGTTGGTGGTGGTGATTTGGTCATATCCGCGTGGCTCTGGACTCAGCAAAGCAGGAGAAACGGCGATCGACATCACTAGCTATGCTGCGCACATTGCCGCGCAACTGGGTGCCCACATCATTAAAGTGAAGCTACCGAGTGAGCATATTGAGCAAGATGCGGCTCGTAAGGTGTATGAGAAGGAACAAGTTGCAATCGCTACGCTAACCGAACGGGTTAGACACGTTGTACAGTGCACCTTTAATGGTCGTCGAATTGTGATTTTCTCTGGTGGAGCGACGCAGAATGAGGAGGTTGTTTTAGATGAAATCCGTGCCATTGCCGCAGGAGGTGGATTTGGTTCCATCATCGGACGCAATTCCTTTCAGCGTTCAAAACCGGAAGCGTTACAATTGCTGAGTTGCATCATGGACATTTACAGGGATGCCCCTATTTCCACTGCTGCTCCTATTTCCACTGCTGCGACCGTGTAGCTTCATTGCTTTACTGATGCAAGTGACTCAGTAGGGTTTAAGGCGTTGCTGAATAGAAGGATGAATTCTTGAGATGCTATTTCTCTGATCGCCCCTAATTCCCCATTCTAGGCGACTTTGAGCGGCGACTTTGAGCGGCAAATTCATACCGTGATTCAGCAACGTCGGTTTTAATTGTGCCTACCCACTGATGGGGTGAACAAGCCATCATCGGATTCCAAGTCTGTGGAAATTGAGAGATTGATGTCTTCGCTCTACCCCTTTCCGAATCATGCCTGATCATTTCTGACATTACATCCGATCGTTTCCGACTGACGCCACACCGGCAAGTTCCTATGCTGAAAAAGTGCTAGCAGTGCAAGGCTCTAGCAATCCTAATTAGGGTTTGGAAGCACTTTTTACTAAATCATAGGAACTACACATGGGACTTGATATTGTCTGGAACTTACAGGCTGGGATTGAATCTCAACGGGCAACGCCAACGGACTCTGCGGCTGTTTATCTGGGGCAGTCTGACCGAGAATGGAGCCAAAATTTTGGTAATCATGCCGCTTTGTCAGAATTGAGCACTTCGACTCATCAGGAAGTTCCCTCGCTCATCCAACAAGATCTGTATTTTGATCTGACTCGCGGTAACGGCGCTCCAATCTCTGATCCTGAGTTTCAACAGTTTGTAGACAGCACTATTACTCCTCAATTCTCGGCCGGATTAACCATTTTTGACGCAACAGGTGAGTTGCAAAGCAATGTAGGGGAAAGCAACATTAAGGTTGTCACGCTTTATGCTGAAAACACTTCAGAACCTCAAGCGGCGATTAACCAAATTATCAGAAGTTACCGTCAGCAATTTGGAGGTAGCGTTTTGCAGGTCACAAACGAGGATGACCTCAAAGTTGGCTTCGGTGCAGGTGAGAACTTGATTGACAATGATCCATCCCCTGAACTGATTCAGGTTGATTTGTTCTTCGGACGAAATATTGGCGGCATAGAAGGTGTTTCTCAAGAGCAGTTTCAAACATTCGTAGATACGGTGATCACACCACGCTTCCCCGATGGATTGACCAACTTTGATGCGAAGGGACAATTTTTATCCAGCAATGGTCAGTTGATTCGAGAACCCTCTGAAGTCGTCAGTTTGATTCTGGAAGACACGCCAACAAATGAAACGGCGCTCGATGAAATTGTGACTCAGTACGTTGAACAGTTCCAGCAAGAAAGTGTTCTAATTTCAGTAAATGAAAATATCAAAGTTGCCTTTGATGCCAGTCAGGATGTGATTGACAACGATCCGATACCTGAGCAGATTCAAATCGATTTATTCTTTGGACGCAACATTGGCGGTGTTGAGGGAGTGTCGGAAGAACAATTTCAGGACTTTTTAGATACTACTGTTGCCAACAAATTCAAGCAATTTGTAGTAGCTGATGCAGAGGGACAATTTTTATCTAGTGCAGGAACGCTAGTCAAAGAGAAATCGAAACAGGTCAGTTTAATTCTGGAAGATACACAAGCAAATGAAATGGCAGTCAATTCTGTGATTTCGGAATATATTCAGCGATTTCAACAGGAAAGTGTTCTTGTCGTGGTTGATGAAGAAATTGATGTGAACCTCAAACAGGCTAAATCTAAACTGTTTGGAACTCAGGGAAACGATACGTTGACTGGAAGTATAGTGAATGATATCGGCTTCGGCTTTGATGGAGACGATCTGCTGTTGGGAAACGAGGGCAACGATCGCCTGTTTGGTGGAAATGGGTTAGATGTCCTTTCCGGGGATGCAGGCAACGACTTCCTGAGCGGCGGAAATGATGATGATTTGCTGCTGGCGCGGGAGGGAGACGATTTTGCCCTGGGCGGTAATGGTGATGACGATATTGAAGGTGGTGACGGGCGCGATCGACTGTCTGGCATGGCAGGAAATGACAATATTCTTGGAGATGCAGGAGATGATTGGGTCTTCGGCGGCGATGGCAATGATCAGCTTTTCGGAGATGCGATTAATCTGCTGGGCGAACCAGGCAATGACACGGTATATGGTGACGGTGGCGATGATGATTTATTCGGCAACGGAGGAGATGACCAACTGTTTGGCGGCAAGGGAAGTGACGGACTGTTTGGCGATGCAGGCAACGATCATCTGTTTGGGGATGACGAGCGAGATATTTTGTTTGGGGGGGCAGACAACGACACGCTCAAGGGTGGCAGAGGCGATGATGTGCTCATTGGGGATGCGGGAGATGATATTCTTCTTTTCGATGCGGGACAAGATGCTTTCTCCTACTCAACTGGACAGTCTGTAAGCGGCTCTGACATCGTTAAGAGATTTCAACGCGGTGCAGGGGGTGATTTAATTACTTTTGAGCAAATTGCCGCGATCGATGTTGTTACGATTGGCAGTGACACTCAGTTTCGGCTCGGTGATGGGATTCAAGGCAATGTTGGCTTTGGCACAGGTGAGTTACTCGTTACGTTAGAACGAACGGCTGGGTTCGCTGTCAACAACATTGCAGCTAATGTCCGAAGTGAGATTAACCAGGCTCAGTTTTTGTTTGCGTAAGGAACTGTTTCCTTACAGGAATTGAAACTGAATCAGAAAAGAGTTTTTTGGTGGCTGAAGTTGAATTGCAGTGCTGTGCTGTGTTGGCACATTGCTCTACAGCCCAATGCCTATAGGCAATCGTCCAATCTCCAGCGTTTATCTCGAATGCGATTCGCGCTTGACTCAAACTAGAAGATCTTAAACACGAACATTTGATTGACTATGATTCACCATGTTTCAATTACAGCTTACGATCCTCAGCATGTTGCTCAGGTTTTAGCAGAGCTATTTCAAGGGGAATCTTTTCCGTTTCCAGCTTCTATTTTTCCTGACAGCTACGTTGCTGTTCCCTTTGACGCTCACGGAACAACTGTTGATGTGCATCCATTTCACACTGAACTTATTCCTGGCTCTGAAGATCAGGGATTTCAGAACCAACAAAATCCTGATTCATCAACCTACACAGGTACCCATGCCGCCATTTCAGTGCTAAGCAGTCAGGAGCAAATTGAGGCGATCGCGGCTCATGAGGGTTGGCGGTGCGTAAAGCGGGGTGGCTTTTTGATGTGATTGAAATTTGGCTCGAAAATCGCGTCTTGATTGAACTGTTGCCGCCTGCTCTCACTGCCAAGTATCTCACTGTGATGGGAGCACAGACATTGAAGCAACTTTTGAGCACAGCTTCAACGAGGAAGATTCAGCATGAAAACTAGACACTTTGCAGATGTGCTTCAATTTTGGTTTCCCGATCATATTGATCGAGATCAAGCGACGCTGGTTCGTCAGTGGCAGTGGTGGTTTCAAGGTGGTGGAAATGCCGAAATCATCGAGCAGTTTTCACCATTGCTGAGCCAGGCAATCCAGGGTGAATTGGATGCCTGGGCTGATAATCCGCGATCGCGGCTGGCGCTGATCCTTGTGCTCGATCAATTCTCGCGCGTGATTTATCGGGGAATGGCTCAAGCCTTTGCACAAGATCCGAAAGCGTGCAGGTTGGTGCTAGAAGGGCTTGAGATGGGTCACTACGCAGCCCTCAAAACTCTCTGGGAGAAGACTTTCTTCCTCTTGCCGCTCGGACATTCTGAGGATCTTGAAAATCTAGAATTAGTGGTTAAGCTGACTGCCGAGTTGCTGCCCGAAGCACCACAGGAACACCGTGAGCTACTGAAATTTTCCGCAGAGCAGGCTTGCCGACATCGAGACATTATTGCCCAATTTGGTCGCCATCCCCATCGCAATACGGTTTTAGGGCGAGCGTCAACGCCTGAAGAACTTGCATATCTTACGTGTGGAGAACTTGTACCTGGACGCCCCTTGCCACCTCACCTGATGCAATTTCTCTTTAAATAATTGAAAACTTTTGTCTATGAGTTGAGCAATCTGATGCAACCTATTTAGAAACTGGAGAAGAATATGGCTCGTTTTTTAGTTGGAACGATTCCGGTCATTGGGCATGTCAGTCCGGCAGTGCCAATGGTGCGAGAATTAATCAAACGCGGACATGAAGTTTGCTGGTATACCGGACAAGTATTTCAAGCCTCTATTGAGAGAACAGGCGCGCAGTTTGCCCCAATTCGCCGTTGGATGGACTACTCAGATTTAAACAACGTGCCACCTACGTTAATGAATCAGAGGGATGCGGTTCAGGGTGTGCAACGGTTGAAATTTGACCTGAAGACTTTTTTCATCGATCCGGCTGTTGGACAAGTCAACGATCTATCAGATATTCTGCATGAGTTTCCAGCCGATGTTCTGATCGCTGACTCGATGTTTCTCGGCATGGACTGGCTGGCAGAACAAAAAGGACTGCCCTGGGCAGAGTTTGATTCATCGGCTATTTCCTTGAGTAGCCAAGATACGGCTCCTTTTGGTCTAGGTCTACAGCCCAGCAATACGCTATTTCGACGGTTGCGAAATCATGGTTTGCGATGGTTTTTCCAACAAACCGTGATGCGAGAACTGCGGGACTACACCAATCAGGTGCGATCTCAGCTAGAACTGCCTCCCAACCCCGTCTATTTCTTTGATCGGATGTCTCCTTTCCTATATCTAGCCCCTACCATTCCTGAATTTGAATATCCCCGCAGTGACCTACCGCCGCAAGTTCACTTCATCGGGCCGCTGCTGTCTCCTCCCCCCGCAGAATTTACACCTCCTGACTGGTGGGACGAACTTTCGGGCAATAAACCGGTAATCCATGTTACTCAGGGAACCCTGGCGACCAATCCGACAGAGCTATTAGTACCAACTTTGCAGGCTTTGGCAAATGAAGATGTTTTAGTCGTGGCAACCACAGGAGGAGTAGCGCTTGACACGCTCAAACTCGATCCACTTCCCGGCAATGCCAGAATTGAGACGTTTATTCCTCATGCCCATTTACTGCCACATGTAGATGTGATGGTAACGAATGGGGGTTACAACGGCGTGCAAATGGCGTTAGCCAATGGCGTTCCTCTCGTTGTTGCGGGCAAAACTGAAGAGAAACCAGAAATTGCAGCACGGGTGGAGTGGGCAAAGGTGGGAATTGATTTGAAAACAGGAACACCTACGCCTGCCCAAATCAAACGTGCCGTTAAAACACTGCTAACAGATTCTAGCTATCGCACTTGCATTAAGCGGTTTCAAACTCAAATGCAACGTTATAATGCGCCTACGCTCGCGGCTACATTAATTGAAAAGTTAGCAGATACAAAGCAACCTGTCCTACAAATTAAACAGTAAATGAATCATGAATATAGCAGGATATACAGTTAATGAATTACCCAACCGCAGCAAGCTGCGGGGTATCTAGAAGAGAGGAAATAACTTCAACTGTTTGGCTCTAGCCTGCTCCTCCTCGCTCCCTTGCTCCTGGATGTACCGCCTAACTATCTCACTGT
>JAAUQT010000023.1 GCA_012033495.1 Cyanobacteria bacterium RM1_2_2
AACGGTAGGTTGAGCGCAGTCGAACGGTGGGTTGAGCGCAGTCGAACGGTGGGTTGAGCGCAGTCGAAACCCGAATTTTAACTTAGTCATTGTCCCAGTCTTCTCGTCCTAACAGATCACCAACCTTATCTCTGAGCAGGAAATCGTGCTTTTCTAAAACACATTCAATTCCGGCCCATTCCCGTGCTGGAATGTATTGGCACAGAACGTAGATCGGCTGATGACGGCTCACAACACCTTTTTGAACGAGCTGTCTGGCTTCATCCTTAAGCAGGCTCATGGAGTACTGAATAGATTGAATCATAATTCACCCTCTGTGATAAGTCGCGGTTCAATTGGGTTGTATTAGGTTAGACAAGACGAAGCAGTTAGGGTGCAAAAACTAAATTTGAGCCGCTCTGCACCCCAAATTTAGTTAAGAATCATCCTTTGTATTGCTAAATACTGAATGTTTTCTATTTTCACGCTAAGGCCACACAAACTATATTAATAAACATTACGAAAGTCATCAAACCTTGACGATTTAATCATACTGTGTACGGCTAGTAGCGTAGAACACAGAGTCTAAGCAAATCATCTTTCCGTCTCAGGGAAGCATCGAGAAATATAGGCTAGTAGAGATGGACTGTGAAAAGAGTGTAGAAGCAAATTAAGATTGGCTTTTTCCTTCACTCCATCACTAGCTGGTTCATAGCCCTGATTCACTATAGGTCAGTGATTAGCAGTCAAAATTGAACTAAAGCTCCCCAATTAGCCTAAAACGCTCAGGTTGCTTCTCGTACAGGACAAGATCCTTCTTTAGTCTTTCTCAAGGTTTTTTAACCATTGCTTAGCTTTACGTTAAACTTGACTTCGCGTTGCAGTGGAGCATTGTTTCTCCGGCTTGTTGATCAACCCGATGGCTGCGAGCCAGAAGCGAATTCAGTAGTCCGGGCAGGGATGGTGTGATGTTGCCGTTGCTGGACTAACTGAGTTGCCACCTGCAAAGCAGATTTAAAGCTAGTTGCATCGGCAATTCCCTGTCCAGCGATGTCGAAGGCAGTGCCGTGATCAGGCGAAGTGCGAACAAAAGGTAGCCCAATCGTGGTGTTGACGGCTCGATCAAACGCCATGAGCTTAACTGGAATTAATCCCTGATCATGATAGAGCGCTAGATAAGCATCATGGGCCCTTGCAGAGGATTCGCCATAACCAGCCGAATCACCATACCATGCCTGTCCGGGGCGTACCCACAGCGTATCAGGAGGGATTAATCCTTGCAGAGCTACCTGAGCAAACCGCTGCTGCATCTGCTGAAGCCAATGATTCAGCCAAGCTTGCTCCTCATTCCCAAGCTGTCCTTGTTCACCACTGTGGGGATTCAAGCCAGCAATGGCAATGCGAGGATGGCTCAAGCCAAAGTCTTGTTGAAGACATTCAATCAGCAGTTCGAGTTTCAGCGTCAGCAGTTCTGGGTTCAGAGCATCTGGCACTTGGCGCAGCGGTATGTGAGTTGTCGCCAGCAGGGTTCTTAGCATCCAGCCTGTGTGGGGTGATTCAGCGACAAACAACATGCCAAAACGGTTGCTTCCAGCCCGTTCTGCCAGCAGTTCGGTTTGGCCAGGGTAAACATATCCGGCCGCTTTCCAAGCAGCTTTGGCAATGGGAGCCGTGACAATCCCGTCAAATTCTTGAGATAGAGTTCTGGCAATGGCAGTTTCTAAAAACGAAAAACTGGCTGCTCCGCTGGCTGCATTGCCTTGTCCCCAGTGAATTTGTTCAACGATGGAGGCAGCCAGCGGCACGTCTAAAATCGAGAACTGCTCTGGGTTAGCCAGCTTTGAAGCAGAGATTCCCTGCTGAGAGAAGCGCTGAGACAAATGCTGATAAGCCTGCCGTAACAAATGAACGTTGCCAACAAGGGTGACATCGCAGTTTTTGACAAGATGGGAATCTGAGAGGGCTTTAAGCGCTACTTCAGCCCCAATCCCGGCGGGATCACCAATGGGTATGGCAAGGTGTGGACGCAGCATGGAAGCATGAAATTGAGAAGTTGAGCGTTGGGGAGTAACTGAGGGAGTCGCCATGACAAGCGTAGTCCTGATAGCGGCTAGTGAGGAGCATGAACTGAAGACTTGAACTGGAGACTTGATCTGAGGAATTTAATTCAAATTGTCTGCCACACTTGCTTTAAGATCGATAAAGGGGTGAACCTTTGCGTAAACTGGTCTGGCTTGACCTACTTTTGGGTGAAACAACAGGAATAGAAAAAGGTTTCCCGATCTAACTATCCAGTGCAATTTGAACGAGGAGAATGTAATTCAATGGGCGGCGAACTTTTTAACGCAGCGATCTTGTCCTTCACGCTAATTTTGGTTGGTTTAGGTCTTGGTTTTCTAATGCTGCGGCTGCAAGGCGGAGAAGAGTAAGTTCGCCTTGCTATCCTGCTGCTGAACTTGTGTCCGGTGGATCATTCCTCCGGTTCATCCAAATGTTCAGCAACTTCTCGATACAGATTCAAGACGTGGCTATCTTTTAAGTAGTAGAACACATTGCGTCCCTGCTTACGATAGGTCACAAGGCGCATGGCTCGCAGAGTGCGGAGTTGATGAGAAACGGCCGATTCAGTCATTTTCACAACGGCTGCCAAGTCGCAAACACATAACTCCTGCTCTGCCAGTGCTGACAGAATTCGTAGCCGATTAGCGTCTCCGAGCAAGCTGAAAAACTCTGCCATGCGCTGCGCTTTTTCGACGTTAAGGATATCTTGGTGCAACTGTCGCACATTCTGTAAGCTAACCGGGTGCTGCTCTTCACAGTTGGGTGAAGGTGAAGGAGTAGATGAAGTTGCTGGCGTAGAGCGAGAGGCACGCATAAGAAAAGGTTGCTGGTTGAGGTGGGCAACTCAAGCTTGGGCGGTTGAGTGCTGAATTCGTTTTTATAAAACAGGTTTTATGTAAAGCAAGTTTTTAATATATTTCTAGAGTAGCAAGTTTCAAGCAGTAGAACCTTCAGGAGAAGGTGAACCTTGCTTCTCTAGAGCGCGTCATCTATTCATGGTCAAATGTTAACGGCATCCGCTGGATCGCGCCCGTTCCCCAAAACAGGATAGAGGCTGTTGCGCTGCCATCATCAGGATTCTGGCTGAAACGGATGATAGCCCTTAGCACTGCGAATTTGCTAAAACTATATTCATCAAATCATTGTTAAGATTTTGTAACTCATTTCAATGGGGTTCAAGTTCTCGTCGGTTTTCCTGTTATGAGTAAGTGCAAGACATACAAGACATAACGAATGACTGTATACAGAAAATGCTGAAGCAGCTTGATGTTAATTGAAAAAATTCGGCAAATCCTATCGAATCGATTTATTAAAAATGCAAGCTGGTTAGGTGCAGCAGAATTGGTGAATCGGGTACTGCGATTGGGCACTACAGTCGTCATTGCTCGTATGTTAACTCCGTATGATTACGGCTTGGTAGCTGTGGTCTTAACGACCAACGAATTTTCTAACGTTTTCACATTAAGGTCAGGAATCGGTTCTAAGCTAATTCAGGCAAAAGAAGAAGATTTAGCAGTTCTAGCTGATACAGCTTATTGGATGAATTGGATTCTCTGCGTGGCGATGTTCTTCCTTCAATGTATCGCCGCTTTTCCAATTGGCTGGTATTACGGCAGTGAGCAGGTGATTTTACCAATTTGTGTCGTTGCCCTCACTTATTTAATGTTGCCCACTTTTGCCGTGCAAGGTTCCTTGATTTACCGAGAAAATCGCCTCAAAATTCCTGCACTTTGCAATGCTCTTCAAGCGCTAGTGGCGAATGTTTTAACGATTGTTCTTGCCTTATTGGGGTTTGGAATTTGGGCAATCGTTTTGCCAATTGTTGTCAGTCTGCCTGTCTGGATTGTAGTGAATCGAATCAATCACCCTTGGCGCTCTAGAAAGCCTTTTTCGCTATACCGATGGCGGGAAATTGCTGGCTTTTCGCTTAACGTTTTGGGGGTAGATCTACTCGGTAGAATTCGAGCAAATTTAGACTATTTGCTGGTGGGTCGAATAATTGGCATCGACGCTTTAGGAATTTATTATTTTGCTTTTAACGCTGGATTAGGAATTAGCTTAAACTTGATTCAAGCGTTAACCTGGTCTTTGTTTCCTCATCTTTGCGATAGCCGTGGAGACCTAGCAAAACTGAAAGAGCGATACTTTACTAGCCTCAAAGTTGTTGCATCTATTATCATTCCTTGGGTTTTACTTCAATCAAGCTTGGCTCCTTTTTATGTACCCATTGTATTTGGACAAAAGTGGATTACAGCCATTCCAATTTTGATTGTGATCTGTCTTTCTGCCATCCCTCGCCCTTTTTCGGATGCTGCCTCAATGCTGCTTCAAAGTGTAGATAAGAGCCGCATTGATCTCTATTGGAATGTGATATTTACCGCTGTTTTCACTATTTCTCTGCTTTTTGCCATCCAGTGGGGCATTTTTTGGGTGGCAATTGCAGTATTGGTTAGCCATGTTTTAGCCATGCCTCTGTTTACTGTTTGGGCAACTCGCTATGTTTTTCAGTCAAAGTCTCTTACTCCATCAAAATAAACAAACTTGAACAATGAGCGTCGCTGTTACAGTTGTTATTCCTGCTTACAATGCGGCTTCCTATCTCGCTGAAACGCTTGCATCAGTTTTCTCTCAAACTTTTACTGATTTTGAGGTGTTGATTATTGATGATGGCTCAACGGACAACACGGCAGAAATTGCTCATTTCTACACTCAGCAGGAACAGCGAGCGCAGTATTTCTTACAAGCTAATCAAGGCGTTTCTGCTTCTCGAAATCAAGGAATTGAGTTAGCCAAAGGCGAACTGATTGCTTTCCTAGATGCGGACGATCAATGGTTGCCGAACAAACTCGAAGCTCATGTTAAACATTTTGATGCATCTCCTCACTTGGGCATCAGCTTCGCGCGAGTTGAGTTTATGTCATCGGAGGGTCAACCGACTGGCGTTCTCTCTCGTTCAAAATTGAGAGCAATTGAACTGAAAGATCTCTATTATGAAAACCTGATTGTGACGCCATCGAATGCTGTGATTCGACGTGCCGCCTTTGAGCAAGTGGGGGGCTTCAATCAAGATCGAGACCTGATGGGAATGGAGGATGCAGAGCTATTTATACGCCTGATTTGTCAAGGATGGAATGTTGAAGGAATTGATCAAGTTTTAACGCGCTACCGCACGGCTGAGGCAGGGGTATCGTCTAATCTTGACCGCATGGAGCGGCACTGGGAGAAGTTTAGCGATGAAGTGAAAAACTATGCGCCAGAATTAGTAGCGCAGCATTACAAACGCGCGAAGGCTTTTTTCCTGCGTTATTTAGCAAGACGATCGATTCGGTTAGGCTTACCTGCCAAGATTGGCTTAGATTTTATGGCTCGCTCTTGGCAAACTGATTGGAGGTTAATATTACAAGAACCTCGGCGAACGCTGTTAACTTGGTTAGCCGTTTATAGCCGAAGCTTGATGTAGTTTAGGTTGACGAATCCCTCACGCCTGCACCTGAATATGCCAACCATTTCCGTCATTATTCCTGTTTACAATGCAAACCCGCACCATTCTGGAAACCCTCCATTCGGTGCAGCAGCAAACGATTTCAGATTTTGAAATTATTGTGATTAATGATGGTTCAACCGACGATCTTTTAGCCCAATTAAAGTCAGTGAATGATCCTCGCTTGACGGTGTTTTCCTACGAAAATGGCGGTTTGTCGGTGGCGCGTAACCGAGGACTTACCCACGCCACAGGTGAATTCATCGCTTTTCTCGATGCTGATGATCTCTGGACGCCTGATAAATTAGAGCTTCAGCTTGCGGCACTTCAAACCCATCCTGAAGCGGGCGTTGCCTATAGCTGGACTTATTACATGGATAACCTGGGACAGTCTTTTCACGTTGACAAAACTGTTACCCCATCAGGCAATGTTTATGCTGATTTGCTTGTCTGCAATTTTTTGGCGCATGGTTCTAATCCGTTGATTCGGCGGACGGCAATTGATTCAGTGGGGGAGTTTGATACATCTTTACTATCAGCAGAAGATTGGGATTATTGGCTGCGATTAGCAGCAACGTGGGAGTTTGTATTGGTTCCTAAAGCCCAAATTTTTTACCGTCAGTCTTCAAGTTCAATGTCTTCTAAAGTCGATGTGATGGAGCGCTCTCAGCTTCAGGTGATAGAGCAAGCGTTTGAGCGTGCTCCGGCTGAGTTGCAGCCGTTAAAAAAACAGAGCTTGGCCAAAATTTACCAGTATTCAGTTCAGCTTTATATCACCCGCACCCTAGATCCTGAGGGCATCCGCCAAGCGTGGCAGAAACTCCAGACTGCGATCCGGTTCTACCCGCCGATTGTGTTTCAACGCAAAACGCAGACGCTAATGGTTAAGCTATTCTTGCTGAGGTTGCTGCCCGGTCGCTGTTCTAGAGCGCTCTTGAAATGGGTGAGTCAGTCTAAAGCTAAGCCGATTGAAAGAAATGAAAAATCGCCTGGCCCGACTCGCCCCATCGCCTAGGTCAGGATTGAAGCGGTCGTGAGTTGAGGACACCTAAAATGCCAAGCATTTCTGTGATCGTTCCTGCCTACAACGCAGAACGCACGATTCTAGAAACGGTTAACTCTGTATTACAACAAACCTTTACCGATTTCGAGTTGATCGTCATTGATGATGGCTCGACCGATCAAAGTGCCCAACTCCTTCAGGCTATTGCCGATCCCCGGCTCAAAGTCTTCTCTTACCCAAACGGCGGCGCGTCCGTCGCTCGAAATCGCGGTATGGAACACGCTACCGGAGAATATTTTTCTTTTCTTGATGCAGATGATTTGTGGACATCTGACAAATTGCAGTTGCAGCTTGACGCCCTCCAAGCCCATGCAGAGGCAGGTGTCGCCTATAGCTGGACTTGTAACATGAGTCCCACTGGAGAGGCATTTTATCCAGGGCTGTGTGCGACTTATACAGGCAACGTACAGGCTCAGCTATTGGTCAGCAACTTTTTGGCCAGCGGCTCCAATGGTTTGATTCGACGCGATGCAATTGCCTCAGCCGGAGCGTTTGATCCAGCCTTAGACGCCTACGAAGATTGGGACTATTTTTTACGGCTCGCGGCTCGTTGGACTTTTGTGGTTGTGCCAAAGTATCAGATTCTTTACCGTCAATCTCCTGGAGGCAGGTCTTCCAAAATTGCCACCCTAGAGCAATGCAGTCAAATTGTGATCGATCGAGCTTTTCGCGCCGCTCCTCCTGAATTGCAGCCTCTCAAACAGCAAACTTTAGCCGTGAATTATCAATATTTGGCAGGGCTATGTTTGGCCTACGCAGACCAACCAGAGCGAATGCTGCAAGCGGGCGAAGTCATCTGGAAGGCGATTCAGGCTTTTCCACCCATCCTCCTAGAAAAACAAACCCAACGGTATGCGCTGAAATGGCTGCTGATGCGGCTGCTTTCTCCGCAAATTGCCACCCAATTCACCCGTCCGGTTGGCTTAGCAAATCGGATAGCTGACCCCAGATTGCCGTCTCCATCGATCAACCCATGATTGCTGATCTCATGTGCTACTTTAGGATGCGACGACCGGCAATGCGCAGGGTTTTAATCATCCTAGCGACCCTAACCCTAGTCACGCTGGCTCATTGGGCTGATTCCCCGACTGATACTGATTTAAGAGAAAGCGGCAATTCGCAGACTGAAACCGTGGCGGCGCGAAGCTTCCACCATCCAAAATCGCCAGTCCAAAATCCAAAATGGTATGAGATTCAAGCTGACATGCAACCAGCCGAGCTACTGGAACCGATTCCAATGTTTACTTTGGCGTCTCAAGCTTCCTCGCCACCCCCCGACTGGAAAAATGTAGCCGTTGGGGGTGGAGGATACGTGACTGGCATTTATTTCCATCCCAAACAGCCCAAACTGATCTACCTCAAAACTGATGTTGGTGGCTTCTATCGCTGGCAGCCCGACACTCAAACTTGGCTGCCGCTCACCGACCACTTTCCGTTTGCCGAACATCATTACTATGGCGGAGAAGCGCTTGCTGTCGATCCATCTGATCCCAACACGGTCTACATTGCCGCCGGAAAATACACAGCCGACTGGTGGACAAAGCCAGGGGCAATCTTTAAGTCCAACAATCAAGGTCAAACCTGGACAAAGCTAGGCTTGGAACTGCCGATGGGCGGCAACGAAACCAAACGGTGGGCGGGTGAACGCTTGGCGGTTGATCCGTTTAATTCTAGAGTGCTGCTGTTCGGTTCTCGACAAGATGGGCTTTGGCGTTCAGCCGATGCGGGTGTCAGTTGGCAGCGCGCCCCTCGGTTTCCGGCACAACTTGACGCTGAGATTGGCATTACTGCCATTTTGTTTGATCCTCAGGTTGCCGGACGCCTCTACGCGGCGGCTTACGGGGATGGAGTTTATCAGTCACTCGATGCGGGCGTCAGTTGGCGCAAGTTGGAAGGCAGCCCCCCCCAGGTTAACCGATTGGCCGTGGGTCAGAACAGCCGACTTTATGCCAGTCATGCCGTTGGAGTCAGCCAATATGACGGCACCTGGCAAGACATCACACCCACTGCCTACCCTGCTGTTTTTAACGCCCTCAGCATTAACCCTGCCAACGCGGCTGATATTTTGGTGGTGACTGGCGAAGTCGTCGCTCCGCAAATTTTTCGCTCTCTCAACGGCGGGGCAACCTGGACAGAGCAGCAGCGATCCATCAACAACACGGTGCCCTGGTGGTCTGAGTTCATGCTAAAGAATCCGTGGATAGCAGCGATTCAGTTTGATCCGGCGGTAGCGGGGCGGGTTTGGTTTACTGACTGGTATGGGATTTGGCGGACTGACGACATCAACGCCACGCCTTCCCGATGGACAAATTATCAGCAAGGGCATGAAGAACTCGTCGTTTTTAGCCTCGTTTCCCCGCCAGAAGGCGCACCGCTGTTGAGTGGCGTTGCTGATGTCGATGGGTTTTATCACAATCGCGGGCTGGCGTCCTATCCAACTCGGACGCTGGGGCCAGGAGATCCGAGCTATCCGTTTCAAGATACCTACAGCATTGCCTACTGCGAGTCGAATCCGCTGCTGATGGCCCGGGTTGGCGGCAATCGTGAGCAAAACCGCTATGGAGGGGCAACGTCCAGAGATGGGGGCAGAAGCTGGACACCTTTCCCCAACTGGTTTCCAGATGGCACAATTCCTTTGCGAGTTGCCATGTCGGCAACCCATTCGAGTCGGTTCGTGGTCACGGTCAGCGGTGGGCAACCGCTCCAAACTGAAGATGGCGGCATTTCTTGGAATCTGGTGCAAGGGTTGCCCAACAGCCCAACGGGAGTATGGTATTGGCAGCAACCTTTGGCAGCCGATCCGGTTGATGGTGACACTTTTTATTACTACGATGGAGGCCGGGTGTATCGCAGCCAGGATGGGGGAAAGTCATTTGCTGAGGTGAATGCCCAACTTCCCCAAAGCGATTGGGTCGTTTTGAAGACCGTTCCGGAAACCCCTGGTGAAGTTTGGATTGGGTTAAACCAGCAAGGGCTGTATCGATCGAGGGATGGTGGGCAAACCTTTAGCCAAATTCCAAATGTAGAAGCCTATCTGTTGGCCGTTGGCAACCCAACTGAGCGCCTGCCAACCGAGCGCCTGCCAACTGAGCCAATATTCCCTGTTTATGTCTATGGCAAAGTTTCTGGCACAGCTAGCTCTACCCCAAACCGTATGGAAGGCATCTTTCGATCGCTGGATCAAGGAAAAACCTGGACGAAGCTGGGGAAAACGGGGGGGGCAGGAAATTTCCCTACCGTGATGGAAGCGAGTCGGCAGCAGAATGGAACCGTCTTCATTGGCACAAACGGTAGAGGGATCTTTTACCGAGCATTACAATGACTTTAACGCTGCCTTAACGCTTGATTTTTCAACCTCGGCTTTGGTTATGCCACCCAATTCAACACAATATTTGGCAGATCGAGTGGGGTGCAACGTTTTCCCTGCCTGAAGGCGCAGTCTCTGAACCTCCAGTTGCACCAATTGCTTTGTAAATTGGCATGAGATTGGCAACCCTGAATTGAAGTTCTCTCTTAGACCAGGAAAGACTTTAGATGACTGAATTATCAGAGATCTCCCGTCCATCCCAATCTTCCCTCGGCAACGGGTGGTGGAAATATTTGTCGCTGGGTCTGGTCGCAAACACACTCTTGTGGGCGATTGTGCTGTTATACGTGAAACTTGCCCCCCGCACCTACACCAGCCAAATGGTGATCAACATTCCGGGGTCAAGCACGCTCACTCAAGTGGATGTGCCGGGCATTGGGAGAACTTCTGTCCAAAATACGTCCCCTTACGCCAGTTCTCAAGATCCGAGGGAGAACTATAAGCTGATTCTCAGCAGCGATGCAGTGCTCGATACGGCGGCTCGGCAGCTTAATGTGTCACGAGCAGAGTTTGGCTCACCTCGGATCAAAATTGTAGACGGTACAACTGTGCTGCAACTGGAAGCCAGAGCCAAAACACCAGAAGCAGCGCGTAGCGAAGTTTTAGCCCTCTACAGCGCTCTTGATCAACGGCTGAATGAACTCAGAGAGCAGGAAGTGATGCAGCGAGAAACCAGCGTTCAGTCTACGTTAGGTTCGGCGCAGGCAAAACTAGAAAATGCCCAGCAACTCCTCTCTGAGTATCGCGCTCAGTCGGGGTTGGGTTCGGTGGAACAAATCAATCAGCTTTCCAAAAACATTGAGGCGCTGCGCCAGTTGCGGGCTGAACTTGTGACTCAATCTAGCCAAACCAATGCCCGTGTCGAACAGCTAACATCCAATCTAGAACTCTCAGCCAGACAAGCAAACGATGCTTTTCTGCTTCAAGCCGATCCGCTGTTTCAGCAAACCTTAAAAAACTATAGCGACATCACTGCCAATTTAGCCGTTTTGGAGTCTCGTTTTACAGCCGATGCGCCAACCGTGGTAGCAGAACGCGCCAAGCAACAGTCCGTGCGAGAATCGCTTTTAAGCCAAGGGCGGCAACTTTTGAACCAGTCTGTGAGTCAAAACTCACTCAGTTCTCTTAACCTTAACAACAGCAATTCTCCTTCGGCGCGCGAGGTGCTGCTTCAGGAACTTGTGATTGCCCAAGCCGATCAGCAAGGCTATGTAGCCCAAGCGCAGGAAGCTGACCGGCAGATTGTTCAGTTGGAAAATCGCTTAAAAGCGCTGGTTCAGTTGCAGTCGCGGGCTGATGCTCTGGAACGAGATTTGCAAATTGCTCAGGCGACTTTTTCTTCAAAGCTGACACAAGTAGATGCCAATCGCTCTAATATTTACGATTCCTATCCACAAGTTCAAATCCTGGCAGAACCAAGCTTACCAGAGCAGCCTAGCTCTCCTAAAACGATGCTAGCCTTAGCCGGTGCTCTCGTAGGTTCGCTGCTCATTAGCAGCGGTTTAGTTACCCATTGGCTCTACCAACTTAAAAACAGAGATCCTGATAAAACGCAGCTTTATATCCCCGCTAGTGATGCTTTTGATCCGTCTTTGAAGCGCTGATCATGAAACCTCAAAACTTTGAAGAGCGAGTTGTTTGGTACACCTTTCTAGGTAGCTATCCACTCTATCTAACGGGTCTCATTTTTATTGTCAATACCACTATGCCCTGGTTTTTGCTGCTCTATTTATTGAAGCAAATGTGGCACCAAACCAGTGATGTATCGGCAGATCAAAAAATTAGGATTCCGGCAATAATTTGGCTCTGGATCGTGAGCATGATTGTCATGCTGATTGCCATTTTGATTGGGTTAGTTGACTTCGGTTATGACATCAGAGAAATTATTCGCTCATCGCTAAACTGGGCAAGAGATTGGGCGCTGTTTGCCATTCTTCCACTGCTGGGTTATGGTCTACAAATTCGCCCCCAATTGATTTACCGCGCTGCCTGTAATCTCTGCTTACAAAGCTTGTTCATTATTCCAATTTGCTGCTTTGCTTATTTTGCTCAATTGCCCAACCGACTCTATTCTTCTCCTCTGGAGCGGCTAACGCAAAATGGACAAATTTACTACAACGTTGAGCTTTACATCAGAGATGCTGATTCGGGCGGGCTGCGATTGGCTCTATTTACCCCTTGGGCCCCGGCATTGGGTTTGATTAGCTGTGTGTTTTTCATTTTTGCGCTGCAAGAAACCAACAAAACCTGGAAATGGATCGGCTTAATTGGCTCAATTGTCATGCTGGCTTTTTCGGTTTCTAGAGGGGCTTACATTTTTCTCCCCATCACACTTTTGCTAATCTGGGGGCTACAAAATATCGTTCGTCCGGCGATGCAGATTGGCGCTGGGCTGCTGATTTTCATAGCAGGACTTTTCTCTGCGCCCCTACTAGATGGGGTGAACGCCTCGATTGAAGCGTTTAAGAACACAAGGAGAAGTTCTTCCAATCTGCGAGCCGCCTTAGAAAGAACCGCGCTTGAGCGTTGGACTGAGTCCCCAATTTGGGGACATGGCAAGCAAATTCAAGGAGCGCCTGTCTTTAAAGAAATGCCGATTGGCTCCCACCATACCTGGTTTGGGCTACTCTTCACCCAAGGCATCGTCGGGTTTCTGGCTTTTGCAATTCCGTTAGCCAGCACAATCATTCTTCTTGCTATCAAGATGCACAAAAGCAGGGTTGCAAAAGTGGGGTTAAGCGTGTTGCTGCTGATCCTGCTAGCCTCCATGAGCGACAACACCGAAAAGCTAGCCTACATTTATTGGAGTGGATTACTGACGGTTGGGATCGCCTTGAAAGCTAGCCCCGACCCTTATTCTTCCAAACTTTACGGCCCCGAATATAACAAAAGCATATTGCCATCTAGCTAATGAAATCGGTATGACTTAAATTCGGGTTTCGACTGCGCTCAACCCACTGAATGCTGGGCGTTTGCGCGTGGAGTGGAGCCGAAACCCATCTGACCGTTCATTTTGTCCATTTGCTGATCTGTCTATTTGCTGATCTGTCTACTTGCTGATCTGTCTACAATCAACCTACGTGACTTATGGTTCAGGATGCAATTGTTCGGGATGTAATTGTTCAAGATGCCATGGATTGCGTGGAACTCACAGGCGGCAACTTTGAGGGAACTGCTGACGATGATAAAGTTTGCTTAGCCCGAATGCTTTTAAGAGCCAAAGCTTCCAGTCGAGTGTACAAAGCTTGAGGCAACAACCAGAGCAGATAGGCGGCTCCAAGGGTGAGCAAAGTGCGGCCTGGCTCCTCTAGAAAAATCCGCCAGTCGCTCGCTAAAGCCCGGTGCAGCATTTTCACTGCCATGGCGCCATCGCGTAGAGTCACTGCACGTCTAGCCGTGTAGCGCAGATAATAGGCGCGGGCAGTGTGCCCATACTGAGCTACCACTGCTGGAGCATAACTTTGCGTCTTTGCAATTACCTTCTCCAAGGCTTCTAGCTGCTGGAGCGCGCTGGCTGAAAGTCCACCTGAAGTAATCCGGTAAAACGTTAAGACTTGAGGGAGTCCTTCCAGTTGCCAAGCCGTTTGAAGCGATATTCGCATCCAGAAATCAACATCTTCAGCCCGACGAAAACTTTCATCAAAATATTGGTCTTCTACAACGCCATGCAAATCGTTTGGACGCTTAATTTCTTCAAACACCGCACGTCGGATCACGGCAGCAGAGCCATTGCCAACCGGATTGCGACATAGCACATAGCCTGGGGTAATGCCTTGAAGTTTTTTAGGTTTTTGATAGAGTCCCGTTAAATCTCCAACTTCGTTGATGAAAGCAGAATAGCTAAAGCTAATTCCGACGTGGGGTGCGTTGTTTAAATGTTCAACATGCTTTTCCAGCTTTTCAGGATGCCAAATATCGTCGGCATCTAAAAAAGCAATGTAATTTGCTTGAGCATGGCGAACTCCGGTATTTCTAGCTCCGGGCAAACCCCGGTTTGCTTGACGAATAATTTTAATTCTGGAATCTGTGAACTGCTTACAGATTTCAATGCTTTTGTCTGGAGAACCGTCGTCCACAATTAGGATTTCAAAATCCTGGAAAGTCTGAGCTAAAACTGAACCAATTGTTGCCGAAATATATCTCTCAGCATTATAGGTAGGAATAATAACCGAGACTCTAGGCATCAAAGATTCTCCAAATCTACGTTAAAAGGGGTAAGCTTTCAGGTTCTATAAATCCTGATTTGCGATGAATTGGAGCCATCAATCAGAACTATCAGAAGGCTATTAGGTTAAGATTTCCTACAATTCTTAAAGAATTGTAAAGATAGTTGGCACACTTCAAACCCTAATTGGGTGGAATTCGTCTCAAACCTAGGCGATCAGCTCATCCGTGGGAAGAAAGACAACGGGTCGTGAAGACATCAGCATTTGCTCCGTTAAAACCCATTAAAACCCATTAAAACTTAGAACTCATATGACTCTACGCAATTGAAGCGATTTCGCCCCCAAATCCCCCATTCTGGACTTCCGCGAGCGTCAGTCGAGGGGAACTTTGAGAGAAAATAGCTTGAAGAATTCCCGCACTGGTGGGAGATTTAGGAGTTAGATCCGTAAGTCCTGACTCATTAAAGCAAGGAATCAACTGACCAGATTAATGAGTTGGCACAGTCACCTACAATCTACACAGAACAATTCAGAAAAAAAGAGCGCTATTTGAATCTCACTATTTTCAAAGCAGGGAAATCTACATAACCCGTTTTGTCACGCAAACCAGAGAATAGCCAAACATCTTTGGGAACTCAGCGCTTTTCCCAGGAACATTATGCAAGATAACCAAAACGACTAAAACCTAGAAATTTGTTTTCAAGGAGTCACTTTTGCGACTCAAGATGCACAAATTTGGAAAGTGAAAATGAGGCATGTTTGAGGAAACCTAATAAAACATTGAGCGCCTCAAGTGCTCAAACATACTTTGTTATAGCGCTTCAAAACCAGTTTACGCAACAGTAGTGCATCAAACCTGAATGATTAATTTCAGTGGAAATATACAAAAAGGTACGCTAAATTGCGCTTCTCAAGAAATCGCTGAGGAACAACTCAGAATTTGTAATGGATTCATGAAATTGCTCAATTTGTCTAATCCCTGGCTTTGGCAACTGCTTCCAATAGGGTCAATAGAAGCCCATTAGCCTAAAAATAGCATAGGGCAAGCAACCCGCCATGAAAGCTAAGCTACTTACCCTACGCCAACCCAGTCCTGAAATGAGGGCAGAAGGTGGAAAGAAGGCAAAAACTAAAAAATCTTTCTGCCTCTACCCTCTACCTCCTGCCTTCTGCATTTCAACACAGCGGACAGCCAAATCATTTGATTCCCCAACTATTGACACAGATCCCCTGTCCAGTCTTGCGATCCACGATTTGGCTGACACTTATTTTGCTCGGTGACTTGCACAAGCTGCCATTGTTGCGCCGCTTCAGCCGAACCTTCAACGGGTTTGAAATCATAGCGAGTCCGAGTGGCTGCCACCGAATCATCCAACAGCCCTGTTTTGGTTATGGTGACTACTGCCTTCTCCGGCGTGGGGTAGGCAACCTTCATCAACTCAGTGCCCGTGAGATCTGAGCTAGGCTGACGAGCCGCAAACACAATCGCCAAGGGATCGGAGCCGGGAGGTAACGTTACGCCTTCAACGGGGCGCGAAGTCGGTTTTTCGCCATTCGGAGATCCTGCTGCGGTTGTATCTGCCGTAGCCGTGTCGGCTGTTTCCGTTTCTGCCGTTTCCGATTCAGCGGCGGGAGTAGTACTCGAATTGGGTGTGTTTGGGCTGCTGCATCCTGTCATCAACAGGACTGCGCTTGTCGCGCCAATTGTAAACCAGTGTGCCAATTTAGCCATTGTTTTTTAAACCTCCTCACTTGCGGGATTGCTGATCAAAATAGATTGAACAGGCGATCGACTGAATGTAAATCTGTCAAGGTAAATCCCTTGAAAACGTGCTTTGTCGATCTTGAATGCTGGTTAAGGCTAATCAGTCAAGGGCACTGTTTATTTTGACATGGAGAGGGCTGCATCAGTTCCACATTGCAACACAAGTTCCATTGCAGCCAGATCCAAATTTTAGACAATAAAAGCCCGTTTCAGTCAACGGGCCAGCTTACGAATTGAAGAACAATACCAGAGTCTGCATCCGTTTAATGATGCAACCCTTTTGCTGTCAATTGATAAGCTTGATAACAGGAGATTGGCTTCGGCTCCCTTCACGGGTTGCTAGTTGATGAAGACTCCTCAACCAATTTCACCTTCCAAGCTAATCCTAAAGTTTGTAGCAGTTGGATCATCATCCAGGTTAGGTCAATTTCCCACCACTTCAAGCCATGACGAGCCGAGTATTGATAGGTGTGATGATTGTTGTGCCAACCTTCGCCATAGGCCAGTACCGCTACCCACCAACAGTTTGTCGATCGGTCGCTAGATTCATAGGTGCGATACCCAAATTTGTGCGTAGCGCTGTTAACAAACCAGGTTGTATGGTAGACCAACACTAACCGCACAAAGACTCCCCAAAACAGGAAAGGGAAGCCACCAATCATATAGAGCAGTCCGGCAAAAGCAAGTTGAATGGGGAAAAAATACTTATCTAAAGCCTGATAAAACGGATCATCTGCAATGTCTTTAGTAAAGCGAGCAATTTCCTTTTCAGCCGGAACTTCATGAAACATCCAGCCCATATGGCTCCACCAAAATCCCTTACAGGAGTCATGATGATCTGCATCTTGGTCAGAATAGAGATGGTGATGGCGATGCAGCCCCACCCACCAAATTGGGCCACCTTGCAGCGATAGGGTGCCACAAAAAACGAGAAGATATTCTAGCCACTTAGGCGTTTGAAAACTACGGTGGCTCAGCAGACGATGCCAGCCTAGCGTTACTCCTACACCGCCTGTCAGCCAATGCAGAAAAACAGCCAATCCAACCGCAGCCCAGCTAAAGTTGCTGGGTAAAAAGCAAACAATGCAGCAACGTGGATGAACGTCATGAAAACAATGACCGCCCAGTCGCGGGGAGGTTTAGTCGAAGTTGCGATAGTCATGCAGGATTCTCAATATGAACAGTGCAGCCCGATCTGCGCGACAATAGATTCCGCAAATCAGCTAGTTTTGATTTTGGACTTCCGATCTTGGACAATAACCCCTAGGGAGTTTCACCGACAGCAAGGAAAATGTCAAGCCTTGTTAAGGTACAATCCAAAATTCAAACTCCAAAATACGTCTGAAATGCAGGCGTTTCTCCATAAAACAAGGAGATTAGGTGAAAATTAGCAGCGTTGAGCAGCTTCAACAGGCAGAACAGGCACTATTCCAGATCTTTTCTGGTATTGACTCTCAGGTCAAGAAAAATATGCGCCGGGTATTGGCCGCATTTCGGCAATACCAAGTTGTGCGCACCATTTTGCTGGAACAACCGGCTACGGACACCAGGATCTGGGGCGGCAAGTGCTCGATCAAGTGTTTGCGCAAATTGTAGGAGCAGCAGCAGCAGCAGTACGGATTCAGTTCGTCTCCGGTACACATGCTATCGCAAGTGCCTTGTATGGCGTCTTACGCCCTGGGGATGAAATGCTGGCGGTGGCGGGTACACCCTATGACACATTGGAAGAAGTAATTGGGCTGCGCGGCGAAGGGCAAGGCTCACTGCGAGAGTTTGGCGTGCAATATCGCCAGCTAGAGTTAACCCCAGCGGGGGAAATCGACTGGCAGCAGCTTGCTCAAGCCGTTCGCCCGGAAACGCGGCTGGTGCTGATTCAGCGATCCTGTGGCTATTCGTGGCGCTCTAGTTTGTCGATTCAGGAAATCGAGAAGATTGTGCTGTTAGTGAAGCAACAAAACCCGCATACGGTTTGCTTTGTCGATAACTGCTACGGTGAGTTCATCGAAGACCGAGAACCAACTGCGGTCGGAGCCGATTTGATAGCCGGATCGTTGATTAAAAATCCCGGTGGAACGATTGTCACCACAGGCGGCTATGTGGCAGGGCGGGCAGATTTAGTGGAGTCCGCCACCTGTCGCTTGACTGCGCCGGGCATTGGCAGTGCTGGGGGAGCCACGTTTGACCAAAATCGGCTGCTGTTTCAAGGTTTGTTTCTGGCGCCGCAAATGGTCGGAGAAGCAATGAAGGGCAACCACCTCACGGCTTATGTCTTCCATCAGTTGGGTTATGCCGTGAATCCGCTGCCGCTGGCTCCTCGCAAAGATGTGATCCAAGCGGTGAAGCTCGGTTCTCCTGAAAAAGTCGTTGCTTTTTGTCGCGCGATCCAACAATATTCGCCGATTGGGTCTTATCTAACGCCAGTGCCAGCCGCGATGCCGGGCTACGAAAGCGAACTGGTGATGGCAGGCGGCACGTTTATTGATGGCAGCACGTCCGAATTTTCCGCAGACGGCCCCTTGCGCGAACCCTACATTGTGTTTTGTCAAGGCGGCACTCACTGGACTCATGTGGCGATTGCTCTAGAAGCTGCCATTGAAGCCGTTGGAGCAGCGACAAGATAGACCTAGCCTAAGTGAAGCAGCCGAATTGGAGCCACAAAAACCAATGCCTTTTCGATAGCAACCGTCTTTCTTCAGATTTTTGCGAAGTTTCTGAGTAAGATTTCATTAAAGGTGAGGAACTGGGAAAGCTTAAACTACGGGTTGAACCATCACCCATTCCTGTTTATCGCCGCTGTTCATGTGATAGAACCCCAGCCTCCCAATCCACCTGAAATTTCAACCATTCCTGGTTTAAGAGCTTTCTTGAAACGGGGATTCAGTGACCATCCTTTATCATTCTTGGGAATTCAACCCAGACTCAGAGCAACTATGAGTCAAAATCACGAGCTACAAACCTGGTATGACCAAGGCAATGCCCTATTTAAATTGAGGCGCTATGAAGGGGCTGTCGCTCGTTTTGACAAACTGCTAGACCAGCAGCCCAATCACGTTGAGGCATGGGGGCAGCGAGGCTGTGCGCTTTATGAAATGGGGGCGCATGAAGAGGCAATTTCTAGCTTTGACAAGGCAATTCAGATCAACCCAAAGTTTGTTTTGGGATGGCATGGCAAAGGCATTGCTCTGGCAAAATTAGGGCGATACGAAGAAGCAATTACCAGTTTCAAGAAGGCCCTGAAGTTTGGCCCAGATGAGCCGAAAGTTTGGTATAACCAGGGGCACACCTACTCTTGTCTCTACCGTTACAAAGAAGCAATCTCCAGCTTTGATAAAGCCATTGAACTGAAGCCAGACAACTATCGAGCTTGGTATAGCCGCGCTGTTTCGTTGGCTTCGCTGCGCCGCTATGAAGAGGCTTTGGCTAGCCTAGACACCACTCTGGCGATTAAGCGAACCTGCTACTATGCCTGGAACTATCGCGGGCTGGTGCTCACCAAGCTGGATCGACATGATGAGGCGATTGCGAGCTTCGATAAATCGCTGGATCTGAAATCTGACAATCCAAATGCTTGGTATGGCAAGGCTTGCTCATACGCAGTGCGAGAAGATGTGGAAATGGCGGTGAAATTTTTGCATCGGGCTATCATCCTCAGTCCGAATCTGTACCGCGTCATGGCCCAAACTGACACAAATTTTGACCAAATTCGCAGTCATGACTTGTTCCGCGATTTGATGGCAAAGCGGTAAACGAGCGATACCAAGCCTATTTGAAGAGATTTTGGCGTGATTGCCTGAGCGACACCGACCCAGGTTGGCAGCTCGCGGGGCAGGTCGTATGAGAGGCAGTTGGCGCTGTCAATCGTCCAATGGTTGGATTTGAGTTGAGGCAGATGCGCTTGATAATAGCGAGAATTCACGGCTGAGTTCCTGCGACTGCTTGAATTTTTGCAAATGTTTGTTTGAAAACCTGAATAACAGTACGGACACTCATTTGTAGTAGCTCGCACATTCTTTGCTAGTTGAATTTGCATAAATTGCTACTGTTAAACCTCTTCTTCAACCCTCTTAAATTTTTGATATGTGTACTGTTTGCAATTTCTTTAGCCTTAGCAGTTCTTTGCCCTTCGCAACGGCTGACGATACAACGACCCCCACTCCTGGCTCTGAAGGCATTGGCGATTCTCTCTATCCGGGTTTTGGGAATGGCGGCTACGATGCCCAAAAATACACGCTAGATTTGAACGTTACGGATGTTGCCACCAGCACCTTGATCGGCACAGCCACCATCGACGCGACGGCCACTCAAGCGCTGAGCAGTTTTAACCTCGACTTCATTGGCTTCGACATTGATGGAATCACAGTTAACGGCAAGCCTGCTGCCTTCAGCCGCGAAGGACAGGAACTCACCATCACGCCCGAAACTGCGATTGGTAACGGCGAAGACTTCAGCGTCGAAGTAAACTACAACGGCGCACCCGAACAAATTACGTCGGTCGCCATTCCTGTCCCGACGGGCTGGGTGATTTTTGATGGCGGCAGTTTTGTCCTCAGCGAACCTGATGGCGCAGCAAACTACTATCCGGTTAACGATCACCCGCTCGATAAAGCCGCCTACACGTTTCGCATTACTGTGCCTGAAGCCTTTGAGGTCGCTGCCAACGGCGTTTTAGAGCAAACCATCGAGAATGGCGACTCGACGACTTACGTATTTGAAGCCCGCGACCCGATGGCGAGCTACCTAACGACTGTCAACATTGAAGAAGGTTTCAACATCACCACCCAAACGGGCCCCAACGGTCTACCGATTCGCAACTACTTTGCTGAAGGCATTTCTGAAGACCTGTTGGAGCCATTCAATTTGCAGGCAGAAATGCTGACCTACTTCAGCGAGATTTTTGGCCCCTACCCGTTTGAGGTCTACGGCTCTGTGGTGATGAACACCGACACGGGCACTGCTCTAGAAACTCAAACCTTGTCAATTTTTGGAGTCAGACAACTGACTTCGCCAACATTTGAAGAAACGATTGCCCATGAAGTATCGCACCAGTGGTTTGGCAATAGTGTGGCCTTGTCGGATTGGCGCGATATTTGGCTGAATGAAAGCTTTGCCACCTATTCTCAAGGGCTGTGGGTAGAGTACAGTCAGGGTGAAGAAGCGCTAGACACTTGGGTGAAAGATCAGTACAACTTCATTGCCGAGCGGTTTGATTTCCTCTCAGTTCCGGGTGAGCCGCTAGCAGATGATTTGTTTAATCCTTCGGTGTATGAGTGGGGCGCATTGGGACTCCATGCCCTACGGCTAGAGGTAGGCGATGCCCCTTTCTTCGACATTTTGAAAGCCTACTATGAGACTTATCGCGGCGGCAACGTCACGCCAGAAGATTTGATTGCGGTTGCGGAAGCAGTTAGTGGGCAAGATTTAAACCCGTTGTTCGATCGCTGGATTTATAGCGAAACGCTTGCTTCAATTCCCGAACTGGGGCTGTTTGCAGGCACGTTAACCGATGATACGCTCTATGGCACAGGCGATGACGAAACCTTAGCCGGATTGGATGGTAACGATACGCTCTACAGCAACGGGGGCGCAGACACTTTAGTCGGCAATGCTGGCGATGATTTAATCTACGGGGGCGCCCAAGCCGATCGAATGGTTGCCGGAGACGGTGACGACACAATTTATGCTAACGGTGGCGCAGACTTCATCAACAGCGGTGCAGGGCTAGATACCATTTGGCTAGGAGGCGGTGAAGCCACGATTGTGTTAAGAGTTGGCAGCGGTCACGACACGATCAAAAACTTCCAGTTGGGCGAGACAAAACTACAGGTCACAAATGCCAGCGCCTTGTCTTTTGCCGATAGTGCAGATGGAGCAGAAATTTTCCAGGGCGATGACCTGCTAGCCGTGGTGAGTTGGCAATCTGCGAGCACCTTCAGCCGCAACATCAGCCAGATTTTTGTGTAGGGGCGACTTGACAGATCGCTTCTGCCTTTTGCCCTCTACCACAAAAGCAGAAAAAAGGGAGCGGCAAAGCTCCCTTAATGAACAGACTACTTAACAAATGCCAGCAAAAATTACATCAAACCGATCTGAGACAAAATACCTTGACCTGTCAGAAACTCGGTAGCCAAGCCAATCACGAAACCGAGCATTGCCAACCGACCGTTCCAAGTCTCAGCAAATTGAGTAAAACCGAATTTAGGTGCTTGATTTTCCATGATACTTAGACCTCGTTAATATCGATTTCGTTACCCCTAAGTTAACATAACTTCAAAAAGTATTGCAACAATTTGTAAACCAGATCTTGACCGATTGACCATCAGTATTTCTCTATTCTTGCAGTCTTTGCCATCCCTGATCGTGATAGCCAAACTGAAAGCGGTCAGGATGGAGGATTTCTGCCAAGATTTCTAGCGAATCTGCCAAGCGTGGGCCCGGACGGTTGAAATACTGGTTGCCGTCAGTCACATAAACTTGGTCGGTTTGCACTGCCTTCAGATTGCCCCATTCAGGATGTTGCTGCATTTGCTGGGCTTCTTGCTCGGTGCGCTGTCGATCAAAACCACAGGGCATGATCACAATCACATCAGGATTTGCAGCAGCCAGAGCTTCCCACTTCAGCCACGGAGAATGCTGCCCTACTTCGCCAAACAGCGACTTGCCGCCTGCTAGCCTCACAAGTTCGGGAATCCAGTTTCCGGCTGCCATGAGCGGCTCGATCCACTCAATGCAGGCAACTGTGGGGCGTTCCGTATCAGATAGAGTTTGCGTCACCTGCGAGCAGGCTTCTACCCGCTGCTGTAGACCCGCAATCGATGGATTGGCATCTACACCCAAAGCCTCTGCCACTCGCTGAATATCTGCCCAAACTTCTGCCAGCCTGTTGGGTTGGAGTGAAATAATCTGGGGGTGGCTGTGGGTCAGGGCATCGACTGCCTGTTCCACGTCGCCCAAACTCACAGCACATACTTCACATTGGGCTTGGGTCAAAATGTGAGTCGGCTGCAACTGTTCCAACACCTCAGTTTTGACGCGATAGACACTCAGCGCCGATTGCAGCAAATCCGTCACCCGATCATGAATTTCGCTGCTGCTGCCCTCTGGATTGAATTTTGGCTCAGTGCAGATCGGCAGGCTTTGAACTGACGGTGGATAATCGCACTCGTGGGATCGACCCACCAGAAAATTAGTGAGTCCGAGGGCGGCGACAATTTCAGTGGCGCTCGGAATTAGAGAAACAATCCGCAGGCTGTTAGAGGTCATCATGGTTGCCAATAGTTGCCATTAGGAAGGCAAAAACACGTAGGGCGTAAAGCTGCCGTGCAACCCGTAAGGAACATGGTGCTTGAGGCGCAGTTTGGCTACAGGTTGGCTGAGGTCTTGCGCGTTCAAAATCACCAGCTCCGAGCGTTCGGTTTCGCCATTAAAGGTGAGCAGCAGCAGCCAGCCCTCATCTTCCGATTGTCCACCCGGACGCGGCACAAAGATTGGTTCTCCGGCAAATCCACGCGGCGCAGCACTCCAAAGCTGACGGTCGCCTGTTGCCAGATCAACTTTTATCACGCCTTGCAGCGGTGCATTTCCAGTTTGGTCGTGCGCGGCTCCCAGGTAAACATAGCGGTAAGGTTGCCCCACTTTGTCGGGATGCGTCACCGGAAATTCGCAGCAGCGCGGTTCGATTAGCTGTTGTTCCACCGACTGCGTTTTGAGGTCAAACTTGAAGCGGAAAAGCTGCCCCGGATCGAGATTGCTGAATTTCACTTCGCGGTAGTCTTCATCTGGATCAACCGCTGGCAACGTCGCGTAACAAATCGAATCGACGTAAAGGCTGCCGTCTTGCTCGAAAGCGTTGGCATGATGGAAGACAAACCCCGCCTCGACCGGAATCAACTGCACTGGATCAACCCCATTGCGCGGAATTACGATCACCTGAGTCGGTTGATTGTCCTTGACCTGAAGGCACTGTCCGGCTCCTTTGAAGCCCAATAAAAACGGCACTGGATTAAAACTGATCGGCGCTTGGAAAAAGACACAGTAGTTGGGCGTAATCGCAAAATCATGCATGAAAGCGAAGCCCGGAACCGAGTGAGCATGGCGGCGCAGCAGCTTACCCGACGGCGCAAACTCGTAGATGGTGATGGTGGTCGAAAGTCCGGGTTTGACGGAGAAATTCACCAAACACGGCTCGCCGTTGTCCATTTCGCAAGCTGGATCGATACGCGGATGAGCCGCAAACGCATCGCCCGGTTGCAAAACGCCATCTAGGTAGTCCAGCCCAACGGTTTCGAGCGTCGCCGGATCAAGCCGATGCGGTTCGGCCGCTTCCCACAGCGCCAGCAGTTTTTTGCCCCAGTAAATCACGTGGGTGTTGGCTATGTTCTTCAGCCGCAGATCAAAGGCATTCGCCAGCCAGCCACCCGGTTTTTGAGTGCCAAATACCCCCCGATAGAGAATTCGTCCGGCTTGCTTTTCTTCCAAATAAGCCTGTGTTTGTACATGCCGATTCCGGAAATGGGCCCGACCGTCCTGAAAGCTGAAGGCGCAGATCATGCCATCCCCATCAAACGGGTGATGCACGCGCTGACCGTTGACATCTAATAAACCAGGGCCATTGCGGAAGAGTGTGCCACTGAGGTCAGGCGGAATTTCTCCCTCGATTTCGTCAATCCAGTAGTCGTGCTCTTGAACCAGCGATCGATAGCCCTTTTGCCAATCTTGAAGCTGATACGACAACCCATCCGACTGAGCATCTTCCGACTGAACATCGGCTGAAAATGCGGTGCGCTCACCAATCTGAAAACTTTGCATTGTTGATCTTGTGCTGCTTAATAGGTGGTGGATGTTGAGCTTGTCATCGCTCTCTGTAAGACGCTGTCAGCCTCTAAAACTCTACGAGACTAAGAATTGTGAACCGATTCCCTTACATCTTCACACAAAGTCAAAGCAAACCCCTCTGCCTTCCGCCCTCCGCCTTCCTCACTGACGAAACCCCGGAATCAACTGCTCCGGTGCTCCTGCTAAATCAGTTTCCAAGTTTGGTGGGATGGCAGCAGGCAAGGTTGGATCTATATCAATCGGCAATTGGCTACTTTCTGCATCCGGCAACCAGCCCAGAAACGGCAGTGGCAGTAAGGTGCTGAGATTAGTAATCACGACCAGCAGCCAGAGTTGCGTAAAGTTGGTCTCGGTAATGCCCAGCCAGTGCATTAACATAGCCCCGAACTCGTAGGAAACCAGTGAAGCCAGATTTGTTAGTGACATTAGCAGCGCAAATAAAGTGGCTTCAACTCCCGCAGGACAGAGGCGAGCCGCGAGAACCAGCACAGGCATGTAGGCAATCTGTCCCATCACCGTCAAGATCAGGCTGTCTCCCAGGCTAAACCAATGATCGTCGATGCCAATGGCGCGGTTCGCATGAGTGACCAACAGCAGCATCGTCATCCCCAAAACGGCGGAAATTAAAGTCGTCCAACCGAAGATGACGCGAAACGGAACCGATCGAAAAAACCGCTGAAATAGCCAAATTCCAACCAGCGAAGCCAAGCTCGTGACTAGCCGCACCCGCCCCAAAAATTCTGGCTGGAATCCCAACTCATTGGTTGTGAAGAAGAAAAAGGCAGCATCAGCGGTAGGAGTCGCTTGCCACAGGAACAGAAACGCCGTAGGCAGCCAGATTGCTTTCTGAGTAATCGCGCCCTTCAGTTGCTTGACCTGCTGCCAAACCACCGACCATTCGCTAGCGTGATCAATTCGCGATTCACTAATCCACCAGGCCACCAACGAAACAATCAGCGGAAAGGTGGCGGTGATGGCAAACACGGTGCGATTGCTGAAATGCTCTAGTAGAGAACCGCTGAAGTAGGCAGTGATTAAACCTCCTAGCGCCGAAGCTCCCCAGCAAATCGACTGAAGCGAGCCAGCATTTTGAATCGACTCCTTGCGGGCCCGCTCAACCACTAGCGAATCCACAATCACATCGCCAAAAGCAACCGAGAAAGAGCTAAGAGCAATTGCTGCGGTTGCCGCCCATGCCGTATGAACCACCGTTGCCAGCAGCAGCCAAGCCAGCGTTCCTAGCAGTCCCGACAGGATAAGGTAAGGGCGACGACGATAGCCAAAGATGGGCAGTCCATCAGAAACGAACCCAAACAGAGGCTTAATCATCCAGGGCAACGCGGCCACCCCCATTAGGGCAGACACCTGAGCCGGACTGAGGGCAAGTTCGTCTTTGAGGAAAAAGCTAACGGCTAGTCGCGCTAAGCCCAAAACCCCTTGGACAACGTAAACCAGCAGAATTGCAATCAGTTCCGGACTGGGTTCATGCCCAAGGAACACCTTCTCTGTCAGGAAATGCTTAACCTTTGTGAAGCCGGGAAGCGCAGTGATCATCTAAACCTGATCGTTAAGAAATATCAACTGCCTTCTATGATAACGGTCTTGGTTTGTCTGTCCAATTTGCCATCGCGCACTCATACCAAATCTCTAGTCCAGGGTTGCAGATGGCAAGCGACCTGAAGTTACAAAGGAGTAGAACTAAGGAGATTTCTAGGAAAAAGTTGTTGCCACGTTGGGGCAGGTTTGGACTCAGTCTCGCGTCGCCCAGATGATTGATCTGCAAACCTGCCCGTACCGGGGTAGAGGGTTTCCCAGAAATCTCCTAAGGAGTAGAACCGACGCACCTGAAGCTTGAACTCTCGATCCTCCTTTTTGTAGACACGAAGCAGCTTCCCGCAGGGTCGGGGGTAGAGGGATCTCTTCTGCGTCAGTCCTCATGAGGCAGAGCAACGGCTGAAATCGTGCCATAGTAACCACAACAAAATCCAAAATCCAACAAAATGGGATGGGATTTAGAGCGAAATAAAATCGCTGGGCGACACGCTCAGTTGACTGACGCTAATATTTTTAACCAGCGCAAGTTGCTGACCGCTCAACTTGATTGCCGTATCTGCGCCAATCTGCTGGAACGTAATTTGACTGGAGTTTATATCCTCTTTTAAGAAGGAGAACACGTCAACGCCATCTTGGAAATCTTCAATGATTGTTGTGCCTGTCTTGCGTTCTAGGAAGAAAATATCGGCTCCTTTGCCACCAATCAACACGTCGTTGCCATTACCTGCCTCTAGAAAATCATCGCCCACGCCGCCATTCAGCGTGTCATTGTTGTTGCCACCCGCAAGACTATCATCACCTGCTTGCCCCAACAGGAGGTCGTTGCCGTTGTCTCCGCTAATTTCATCGTCACCGCCGCCACCTTTAAGCGTGTCACCCCGCTGCAAGCCGCTGATCACGTCGCTGCCTCCTGTTCCGTTGAGGGTGTCAGCTTGGTTGGTGCCTCTGATGCGTCTTCCGGCTCTAGAAGCGCGTTCAAAGTCTCCCTGGGTGATTTGCTGCGTGTTAGTGCCCAGCAGGGTAGCTAATTCAATTCCATTCCAACTGACAACCGTACTAGAGCCTCGCTGTTCCAACTGAATGTTCTTCGTATTAAGTCCTGCCGACAATCCCAGCTTATCGATGCCATCCTCAAAATCGCGGATTAGAGTGTCGCCCCGCTTCTGCTGCAACACAAACACATCTGCTCCTACTCCGCCTGCTAAAGTGTCGTTTCCTTCGCCGCCATCCAGAGTGTCATCATTATCGCCACCCTGTAGGTTATCGTTGCCGTTGCCGCCTTCCAACCGGTCATCTCCGGCTCCCCCTTTCAGCACATCGTCGCCATTGACGCCTCTCAGCGTGTCATCGCCTTGCAGACCCGAAATTCGATCGGCTTGTGGTGTGCCTTGCAGCGTGTTGTCGCCGCTGGTGCCCCTAATTTCTGGGCTGTTTACCGTTACCCGTCCAAAAATATCTTGCTGATCGTTGCTGCCACTGTCGCTTTGCCAGATCACCACCGCATCTGAAGCTGAAGTCACCGCCACCGCAGGACGAGTCTGATTTTCATCTCCATCTCGATTGACCTGAAACTCTCCGCCTTGCCGCCTGCCGCTCTGCAAGAATCGCTGCCCAAAGATGCCAAATTCGTCTCCATCTTGATCGTCGCTTGCCCAAACGACCGTGAAATTGCCGCTGGCATCGCTCGCCACCGCCGGATTAACCTGATCGCCGTCAGTGGTAGAGTTGACCAAAATTTGCCGATCGGGATTGCCATTCGTGCTGAAGCGCTGAGCATAGATGCCGTAACCATCGCCGTCATCGTCTTGATCGTCACTTTGCCACGCCACCACAAAACTGCCGCTGTCGTCGATAGCCACCGCTGGGTTCGTCTGGTCGCCGTCCGTCTCGGTTCCCACCTGAAACTCAGCCCCAACTGCGAGTCCACTGCTGTTGTAGCGCTGACCAAAAATTCCTGCGCCTGACCCATCCTGCCTATCGCTGACCCAAACCACCACAAAGTCGCCCTGCGAGTTGATCGCCACGACAGGAGCCGTCTGATCGTTCTCGGTGCGTGTATTCACTCGGAACTCAGCCCCAAGCAAAGCGCCATTTCGATCAAAGCGTTGAGCAAAAATCCCTGTGCCGCTGGTGTCCTGTCCGATGGTGTTGGCGTCTTGCTGCTCACTTTCGTAAACAACGATAAAATTACCCAGCGCATCGCTGGCCACATCAGGATTAGCCTGATCCTGCTGGATGCTGCGGTTGACTCGAAACTCTGTCCCCAACGGACTGCCCGCTGAGTTGAACCGTTGGGCGTAAACGTCCTGCCCGCTAAAGCCACCCGTTTGCTGGTCGCTTGACCAAACCACTACAAAGTTATTACTGGCATCTACCGCAACTGCCGGATCACTCTGGTCGTTTTGCGTGGTGGTGTTGACCCGAAATTCTGGGCTAACTGGAACAGCCGAAGCATTGTAAATTCGAGCAAAAATTCCCTCTCCGTCGCCATCCTGGTCTTCGCTCTGCCAAGTGATCACAAAGTTGCCGAGGGAGCCAATTGCAATATCAGGGCTGACTTGCTCACCACTGATGTAAGTGTTGACGTGGAAGTCGGAGGTGGAGGGGTTGACGCTCATAGTCTTCTCAATAGGGGTGCAACACGATTTGGACAATCATCTATGGATACCCAGAACTATCATATCTACTAGGTGTAGAGTTGAATTTATTTTATTGAGTAATTTTGACTCTATATGTGGAAATATGGAATTACTCCAGAGATTAATTTCTGACTATTGTGCTCTATTATCTATTCCGTGCCCTCTCCTGAGTTGGGATGAAGCAATTTGCAACTTTCCTGGGTTGGCTTGCTACAAGTCCTTTTACAAACCTTTACAAAAGGGAGATTTGGGGATTTCGATGGTTTTGCGACCAGCCGCTAGACTTTCAAATCGCTTCTCAGGGCTGGTGAACTTCCTCTAGCAAGTTTTTGTCAAGGTCTGACTAAAGCTAGGGTTGAGTGCTATAAGTTAAGTAATGTGAGCCTTAACACTTGCCAAAGTATAGAGTTGTATACGGAGAGGATGATCCGTGGCAGTCGAAACGATCGAACAGCGTTCTACAGCCCGTAAGCTTGCTCCGCGCTATCGGGTATTGCTGCATAATGACGATTTCAATTCAATGGAATATGTGGTGCAAACTTTGGTCAAGACCGTGCCAAGTTTGACGATCCCGCAAGCGGTCAGCATCATGATGGAAGCCCACACCAACGGCATCGCTCTAGTGATTACCTGCGCTCAAGAGCACGCTGAGTTTTACTGCGAAACCCTGAAGAATCACAGTTTAACCAGCACCATCGAACCGGACGAATAGCCCTAGGGCGCGTTATCCATTCAGGGTCAAACGCTGGCCGCATCCGCCGGATCGCGTCCGTTCCCCAAACACAGGCTAGGTGCTGTCGCCTTGCCAGGGTCAGAGTTTTAGCTGGAATAGATCACAGCCCCTAGTGAAGTTGCGGGTTACTTCGCTTCAAAAAATTTGTCGGTCACTTCTGTGAGGGTATTTTACAAAATGCCCTCTTTTTGTTTTATGGCACTTACTCTCATGGCAGTTGCTTTGACAGCGCGGTGTCCCTGTTGCAGTTATCTGTTGCAGGTTATCTGTTGCACATTGTGATCTCCTCAGTCGAGGAAGGGCAAGGGCATGGCACACTAGCTTAAGCCAGTTTTGGTTTCCGGGCTGGTGTTGTGGGTTTCTTCTGATTTTTAAACTTGATTTTTGAACTTTGTGGATCTCATCACCAACACAGTCAACCCTGCTTTGAATGCCTCTGTCCCTAGCCCCGATCAGCCTTCTGAATCGGCAACTGAAACTCGTAAAGCTGACCATTTGCGGGTTTGTTTGGAGGAAGAGGTGCAGTTTTACCAAACCACCACCGGATTGGAGCGCTACCGCTTTCGCCATTGTTGTCTACCAGAACTGGATCGATCGGAGATTGATCTTTCCACTTCGTTTCTCGGTAAAGCCCTATCCGCACCGCTGCTGATTTCTTCAATGACGGGCGGCACAGATTTGGCGCGTTTAATCAACCTGCGGCTAGCCGCTGTGGCTCAGCAGTTTGGGCTGGCAATGGGTGTGGGTTCGCAACGGGTCGCCATCGAAAATCCGCAGGCGGCGGCTACCTTCGCAGTGCGAGCCGTTGCGCCTGATATTTTGCTATTCGCTAATTTGGGAGCCGTGCAGCTAAATTATGATTACGGACTAGCAGAATGCCAGCGCTCAGTTGATTTGCTAGAAGCCGATGCGCTAATCCTGCACTTAAACCCGCTACAGGAATGCGTTCAAACCCGTGGCGATACGAATTTTCGAGGACTGTTGAGCAAAATCGCGCAATTATGTCGAAGTTTGCCCGTTCCCGTGATTGCCAAAGAAGTCGGCAATGGAATTTCGGCTCAGATGGCGCAAAAGCTAATCGAGGCGGGTGTGAGTGCCATTGACGTAGCTGGAGCAGGCGGAACTTCGTGGGCGCGAGTTGAAAGTGAGCGAGCAACCGATCCTAAACAGCGTCGCTTAGGGCAAACCTTCGCAAACTGGGGCATTCCCACCGCAGAATGTATTACTGCTATCCGTGCCGTTGCACCTGACCTGCCGTTGATTGGTTCTGGTGGCTTACGAGACGGGCTAGAAGCCGCTAAAACCCTCGCACTGGGGGCAGACTTAGCGGGGTTGGCACTGCCGTTTTTGCAGGCAGCAGCAGAATCGGAGACCGCCTTACAAACCCTGACCGAAACCCTCATGGCTGAGCTAACGACAGTGCTGTTTTGTACGGGCAGCGTTGATTTATCAGCACTTCGGGCGAATCGGGTTTTGGAACCTCTGGTTTGAGCGGCTGGTTTGAGCGTCTGTAGCAAATTGGTGTCAGGCAAACCCTGAAGCACCAAATCTCTGTACGGGCAGGTTTGGCGATAGAGGCGATAGAGGCGATAGAACTCTTGGCTTGAGGCAGCGACTTGGGCAAAATCTGCCCCGACCTAGGGCGCGTCATCTATGAATGGTCAAACATGAATGGTCAAACGCTGTCCGCATCAGCCGGATCGCGCCCGTTCCCCAAAGCAGGCGAGGGGCTGTCGCCTTGCCAGGGTCAGGGTTTTAGCTGGAATGGATCACAGCCCCTAGAGGAATCTGTTTTCTTAAAAATCTCTCCAGCCACCGCTCGACGAACATAACCTAATCAAAAAGATCAGCGATTACACTGGAAGCAAGGAATTAGTTTCTCAACTGATTTTTCTTACGCCGATCTTGCGCCGATTCTGATGGGATTAATTCAAAAGCTGATGTCATACCATTTTGGATTTGCGTTCGCGCAGCGTTGCACTAGCAACTTTTGGATGGTGGAAGCTTAGCGCAGCGATGGTTTCAGTCTGCAAACTGCTGCGTCCTCGGTTGAAATCGGTATCAGAAGCTGATGAGGAAAGAGCGTAGGAGGGAAAAATCTCTGTGTGGAAGCATGTTCCTTACCGGCTCTATTTCCGATCACGTTGCCTACAGTTGCCTACAAGTTAGTTGCCTACAATAGGGCTACCGGAAACTTCTGGTTGCTCCTGTGCGATAGGCTGCGGCCTTAGCTGATTTAACTCACTCCTATACTTTCTGGATTCAATGCGCGATTTTCTCAAACAAACTTTTGCCACGCTGACGGGCATCTTCCTGTTTCTGACGCTGAGCGCGGCTGGCTTGATGACCCTCCTGATTGCCATCACTGCTGCTTCACGGGAGGCGAGTTCTCGCGTTGAGCCAGATTCTGTCCTGACGATCGATTTGGCTCAAGAAATTACAGATGCGAGTGCTGCCAACAATCCGGGTCAGGTGATTGGGCAAGCGCTGGCGGGCAACAGTCCACGGAATACCATTGCGCTGCGAACGGTGCTGGAAACCCTAGAACGAGCCGCCAAAGATGATCGGATCGCCGGGATTTATTTATCAGGAAATATTAACTCGGTCGGTTTAGGTTCGGGGATGGCAACGTTGCAGGAAGTGCGGCAGGCGCTGCAAAAGTTTCGAGAATCGGGAAAGCCTATCCTGGCTTACGATACGATTGGCTGGACGGAACGAGAGTATTATCTGACTTCTGTTGCTGACCAAATTTTTCTGAATCCTACCGCTGCCTTAGAATTCAATGGTTTCAGCATGGAAACCACCTTTTTTGGCGGAGCGTTGCAGAAATATGGAGTAGGAGTGCAGCCGATTCGCGCTGGCAAATATAAATCGGCGATTGAACCCTTTACCCGTTCCACGAACAGCCCAGAAGCCCGTGAAGAAACCCAAAAGCTGCTGAGTGATTTGTGGGCAGAGTTTTTGGCCGCGACTGCCAAGAGCCGCAGTTTGACGCCTCAACAGCTTCAAACCATTGCCGACCAGCAGGGGCTTTTGCTTCCTGATCAAGCGCAGGCAGCGAAGCTGATCGATAAAGTGACTCACGAAGACGAAGTTTTGGCTGAACTTCAAGGGGTGACAGGCGAATCGCAGGATAATGATTCCTTTAAGCAAATCAGCCTTTCCGACTACGCCAGAGTCGTAGAATTAACGGCTCGTCGTCCCTATAGCCCAAACGAAGTGGCTGTGATTTATGCTGAAGGCGAAATTGTTAGCGGTCGGGGGGCAGCAGGCAGCATTGGTGGCGAAACGTTAACAGAACTGCTGCGAGAATTACGTCACGATGATGATGTGAAAGCGGTGGTGCTGCGGGTGAACAGTCCGGGGGGCAGCGCGACTGCGTCCTCACTGATTGCGAGAGAAGTGTTGCTCATAAAGCAAGAAAAGCCTGTGGTGGTTTCGATGGGGAGCTATGCCGCTTCAGGAGGCTATCAGATTTCTAGCTATGCCAATCGGATTTTTGCGGCTCCTAACACGGTGACAGGCTCCATTGGCGTCTATGGCATGTTAACCAACATCAAAACGCTGGCCAACAAAAATGGCATCACTTGGGATGTGGTCAAAACCGGACGTTTAGCTGATAGCAGCACAATTGCTCGACCGAGAACGTCAGAAGAGTTGGCGATTTCTCAGCGGGTGGTAGATCGGCTCTACGATCAGTTTTTGGCATTGGTGGCAGAGTCGCGCCCGATTTCGAGTACCAAAGTAGCTGAAATTGCCCAAGGTCGCGTGTGGTCAGGAACGTCTGCCAAGGGACTGGGGTTAATCGATGAATTGGGCGGCTTGGAAGCGGCGATTCAGTCGGCGGTAGATCTGGCTGAACTGGGAGACGATTGGCAATTGTCGGAATATCCTCAAACAAACCGCTTTGAAGCTCGCATCTTCCGGCGGTTGTTTAGACAAGTCGATGTGGCAACCGTCCGCGATCCGATCACAGCAGAACTGCAAAAGCTTCAGTCTGACTTCAAAACTCTGCAATTAATGAATGATCCCCTGGGAGCCTACAGCCGCCTGCCGTTTAATCCCTGGATTCGGTAGAACCAGTTAGCTAATTTCTGAAATCTGGATGACCTGAAATCTGGACGACCCGCGATGAGGGCAGTTTTGTAGCGGTTCACGAACTCCCCCCTACTCGATTGGCGCAACCCGATATGCACATCGGCGATCGCCTTGCAAAATGTGTTCGAGGCGTTCGATGGTGACAGTTGGGCCAAATACCGCTTGGAAGGTGTCTAGTTCTGCCGAGCAAAGCTGTTGACAAGTGCGGGCTGCAACGCAAATCGGGCAGTGATTTTCTACGAGCAGTAAGGCGCCATCCGGTTGTTCAATCACTTCCGCCATGTAGCCCTCTTGAGTGCGCAACTGAGCCATGCTGTGCACCTGCTGCTGCCAAGTAATAGCGGTGAGGGAAAGTTTGACACGATAGGTTTCAATCTGACGATGACTGCGTTCTGTGATCAATTGATCGAGTCCTTCGTTGCCAAAAAGAGCCGTAATTCCTCGCAGCAAGTCGCTAATTAAATCAGCATGGCTGTCGGGAAAGCGGTCGGTTGAGCGCTCGGTAAGTTGCCATAGCTTCACAGGACGACCCATCGGACGGCGTTCTTCTTGGTAAGTCACCCACTGTCCCGTTTTAAGCTGCTGAAGGTGTTGCCGAACGGCCATGGGCGAAACCTGAAGTTGGGACGCTAAAGCGCTAGCAGTCTGAGCGCCCTGCGTTTTTAAGATATACAAAATTTGCCCTTTAACCTTTTGTTTTTCATCCTCCATCTCAAGTCATTTTCAACCCTTTTGTTGAACGGTTTTTGTTGAATTGTTAAGCGCGTGTACAAATCAAAAAAGTGCCGCTACAATCAGGCAGCCTTTATAAAATTGACCGATGAATCACGTCGATCGCCTTCATCCTTGGTGCATTATCTGCCTACAGCCCAACCTTCAGCATCTTGTTCTGAACCGATTTCAACGCCGCCACGCCGCAGAAGCGCATCTCAAAGTGTTGCAACAGATGATGCCAGCAGCAAGCTATACCATCATGTTTGATAGTTCTGCTGAAGAAATAGAAGCCACCTTAAGCACACAATGGTTGCCTTCCTGATTCATCCTGGAACTTTAAATCGATTTTATTAATCTTAATCCTTGATCGCACAAGTTGATTTGCGGATTGAGCTACCCCTAAGACCTTGACGAGCCTGCTTAACACCTCTTCATATCATCAAGGATTATGTTGAGATATTAAGGTTTTTGTAATTCTTATGTCATCTTGTATGGGTTTCGGTTGACTGCCCCAATTGTTGGTAGGCTAGAAAAATAAAGAAAGTCTTAACTATTGAGGTTGCCATGAGTCCTACGATGATGCGGCAATTCTGGTCTTTGGTGGATGGCGGGCGGGCTAATATCCCTCTCTCGTTGGATGATACTAGCCTAGAGCAATGGCTTTTACGCCAACTCCGCTCTGAGCAATCCCTAAATCACCACGAAACAACGGCCGTTAGTGCCTATATTCACACTCGACTTCCTCTGATTCGAGATTTGGCACAACAGCATTAATCTCTTGCTTGTTAACATTTAGCTTATTAACATCCTGCCGGGCTTTGTGAGGAGAGCCTGATTAGGACAAGCTAACCCAGCCTGAATCTCAGTCTAGCTGCGGTTTGTCTAACTATCTAAATTGCGGTCTTGGCAGGAATGCAGTGTCTATCCTACTTTGCCTTGACGCTTCACCCGTTCCAAGCGCTCAAGCGATTCTATTTGAGCTATCAAATTTAGCCATTCAGATCCCCGAAATCTTCAAGATCTTGGGGATTTTGCGTTCCTGAATTATTTAAGATTGCCCTAGCAGGTTCTGTCTTATGTCTTTCAGTTTCTAAAAAATTGATAGATTCAATTCACTTGATCAGCCCTACCCATCTCATCAAAGCAAGCTGGACTGGGAAATTAGGTGATGTTAAGGATAAAAACTGTGAAGTCTGATACACATGGAAATTGCAAACCAGTAGTACTGTTGAAATTAGAAGCGAATTGTTTTGAATCCCGAAGTTTTTACTAAAGGATTTCAGGCAGTCAGTTGCAAAGTTTGGCTTTGAGTTGATCGCCATTTCCGAGATGAAGGAAACTGCGATTGGTTGAAAAATCAACTCAGAATTCAAAACCAAAATGTTATCTACGCCTGAATGCAGTTTTTGTTCATGAAGTCGGTGAGTGAAATAGGATTTTATGCGTAAAAGGATTTCCCTGCTGCTAGCAACTGTGCTGACCGCAGCCGTTGCAGTCGCTTGTGCATCCGCTGATGATCCAGCAGCCGAATCTGGCGGTGGCGGCGGCGGTGCAAGCACTTTAGATACTGTGCTGAGTCGCGGTTCCCTAATTTGTGGAGTAAATGGACAGTTGCCTGGCTTTAGCTTTGTAGACAGCACGGGCGAATATTCAGGACTGGATGCTGACTACTGCCGAGCCATTGCCGCAGCTTTATTTGATGACCCTACCAAAGTTGAATTTCGCAACCTCAGTGCTCAGGAGCGATTTACTGCCCTAGCTGCTGGAGAAGTGGATGTGCTAATCCGCAATACCACCTGGACAACCAACCGGGATACGGCATTGGGGTTGGAATTTTTGCCAACTACTTTTTATGACGGTCAAGGAATGCTTGTTCCGACTGCTGCTGGTGTGACAGAAGTTGAAGGGCTGAGCGGTAAATCGATCTGTGTCCAATCGGGAACCACAACTGAACAAAACTTGACGGATCGGTTCCGCAAGCTCAACATTCCCTTTACTCCTGTTGTGTTTGATGACGAAGACGCCCTCTATGCTGCCTTTACTCAAGGGCGCTGTCAGGCGGCGACTTCCGATCGATCGCAGTTGACGGCTCGCCGCCAATCTCTGCCAAACCCAGACAATTATGTGGTGCTCGATGAAGTCATTTCAAAAGAGCCGCTTGGCCCCGCCGTTCGCAACAACGACTCTAAATGGGCAGATGCCGTAAAGTGGATTATCTACGGAACCTTCCAAGCTGAAGAACTGGGGATTTCTCAAGCAAACCTAGAACAATCGCTGTCGAGCACCGACCCTGAAGTGAGGCGGCTGCTAGGGCAGGAAGGAACGCTCGGCACGGATATGGGGCTGCCCAATGATTTTGTAGCCCGGTCGATTAAGCACGTCGGAAATTACGGCGAGATTTATGAGGAGAACATTGGTGAGCCGTTCGACCTTGAGCGAGGCATCAACGAACTCTGGACTAATGGTGGGCTGATCTATGCACCGCCTTTCCGCTAGACACTAACTATCAGCAGGGATTAGGGGCTGAAAATCTCCTGATCCCTCAATTTTCCGCTTACTGCTTTCTCCTGAACTGTTCCGCTATGGATGAGCAAAAAGTTCCGCTTTGGCGAGACGATCGATTCCTCAAAATCGTTCTGCAACTGGTAGTGCTGGCCATCGTGCTGGGAGTGCTATCGATTGTGACAAACAATATCATCATCAACTTCCGCAGGTTGGGGTTTAATTTTGGCTTCGACTTCCTAAGTGGCCCAGCTTCATTTGGCATTGGTGACACAGCAATTCCTTACACTCCAACCGATCCCTTTCGGCGGGCACTGCTCGTTGGGTTGGTCAACACCTTGCGCGTGATTATCCTGGGAACCATTTTGGCGACGCTGCTTGGCATTGTTGCGGGTGTGGCGCGGCTCTCAGACAACTGGCTGGTGCGGCAAGTTTCTACAATCTACGTTGAGCTTTTCCGCAATACGCCTTTGTTGCTTCAGCTTTTTTGATATATCAAGCGGGCTTTTTGCGACTACCACGCCCTGATCAACCCTTGCGATTACCTGCTTCTACATTTCTGTCCAATCGCGGGATTGATTTGCTTTGGCCGGTCGCCTCAACTCGGACTTGGCTCGCGCTCGGTTTGATCATCGCCAGCATCATTTTGGGGCTAATTCTGCGTCAGCGCCAGCTTAAGTTGATGGAGCTCCAGGGCGGTACGGCAGGACAAAACCTTCAAAAAGGCTGGATCGCTCTTGCCGTGATTGGCGTATTGGCGCTGCTGTTTGGGCTGCAATGGCAATTGCCGCGCTTTGAAAATGGTGATGTGGTGGGCGGCTTATATTTGTCTTCGGAGTATGGGGCGCTGCTGTTTGGGCTGGTGCTCTATACGGCTGCCTTCATTGCAGAAGTCGTGCGGGCAGGGATTCAATCCGTCTCGAAGGGGCAATGGGAAGCATCGCGGGCTTTGGGGCTGAGATCTAATTTGGCTATGCGGTTGGTAGTCTTTCCTCAAGCGCTGCGGGTGATGATTCCGCCGCTCACCAGTGAATACGCCAACCTTGCGAAGAACTCTAGCTTGGCAGCAGGGATTGCCTACGCCGATTTCTTCCAAGTTTCCTCTACCATCAACAACCAGACGGGGCGAGTGATCGAGGTTGTGCTACTGATTATGATTCACTACTTGACAATTAACCTGATTATTTCCCTGGGGATGAACTGGTTTAACCAGCAAGTCCAGCTTAAAGAACGATAGAACATCCTTTGTCTACTGGTTTCACTGGTTTTACTGGCTTCACGGTTTCCTAATTTTTGATGCGCTGCCATGACAACGACAACTCCCCAGTTCTCGGCTCGTCCCGTTGTTCAAATCAGCCCGGTTGAATGGGCAAAGAAAAACCTGTTTAGTAATTGGCTCAACACGCTGCTAACCGTTGTAAGTGTGTCGGTGCTGGGCTGGGTGCTCACGACTCTGCTGCGTTGGGCTTTTACACAAGCTGATTGGTCGGTTTTGCCTGCTAACTTTCGGCTGCTCATGGCGGGGCGTTATCCGGTTGAACTGCTGTGGCGAATCTGGCTCAGCTTGGCGGTGATTATGGGACTCGGCGGCTTCTCCTGGGGAGTGCTCTCTCGAAATGCTCGCCTGTTCGACCGACGTGGACTGATCCGGTTGGGCATTTTGGCAGCCACGCTGGTGATTGTGCTGGCGCTGTTGGCCGATCCCGTTTCAATTGCGATTTCGCTCGGCTTGATTGTGCTGCTAGTGGGAGCCGCCTTTGTCGGGCAGCAGATCGGGCAGGTCAAACCTGAGTTAGGCACTTGGCTGCCGCTGCTGTGGCTGTTGGGCTTTTTCCTTTCCTATGGGCTGGTCTGCGGTTTGTTCTTAGGTCGAACTGTGCGGCTTGATGATCTGAGTGGCTTCGTGCTGACGCTGTTAGCGGCATCGGTGAGTATTGTCCTCTCGTTTCCGTTGGGGGTGCTGCTGGCGTTGGGGCGACGCAGCGATTTGCCCGTGATCCGGTGGCTGTCGGTGGCTTACATTGAAATTATTCGAGGGTTGCCGCTGATCACCATTTTGTTTGCATCGCAGTTGCTCGTGCCGCTGGCGTTGCCAGGCTACATTCGGACGGGGCGAGTAGTTCGAGCCTTGGTCGGACTCACTTTATTTAGCGCTGCCTACTTGGCAGAAAATGTTCGAGGTGGCTTGCAGGCGGTTCCGCGTGGGCAAACGGAAGCCGCCAAAGCATTAGGCATGAATCCGATGTTAGCCACATCGCTGATTGTGCTACCCCAAGCATTAAAAGCAGTGATTCCAACGATTGTGGGGCAGTTTATTAGCTTGTTCAAAGACACGTCGCTGCTGACAATTGTGGGCTTTGCCGAACTGTTAGGAATGGGACAGACGGTTTTGGCAAACCCGCAGTATTTGGGGAAAAATGGCGAAGTGCTGCTGTTTATTGGTCTGATTTATTTTCTCTGCTGTTCGGTCATGTCTTGGGCTAGCCGTCGCATTGAGAAGCAGTTGGCAACTGCCCGCCCTGGCCCGACAGCAACGCCACCCGTTGATCCGATTACGGCTGGAGAAACAGCATAGATGGGCTGAATTGAGCCACCGTTGCGGATGTAACAGTTTGGAACCGATCCATCGCCTAAGTTAGAAGCACAAACCGCAAAAGTTGCCCTAGTGCCCGCCTTCCGCGAACTGAATCACGCTCGAACCAAACGCACTGATCTAACTGATCTCAGTAGATCGCAAATAGACGATTCGTATTCAAAAAGCTGGTGACTGACTCTCCTAAT
>JAAUQT010000256.1 GCA_012033495.1 Cyanobacteria bacterium RM1_2_2
TTTCCAAACATCTGCCAGCGCAGCATAATTGAGCGTGCTGCCAAAGGTTTTTTCGACTTCAAAACAGATTTTTTCAGGGCTGTTTTTTTTCAGGGGCTGTTTTTTTCAAGGCTGTTTTTTTTCAAGGCTGACAAGATCGCCCTGTCCTTGAACGCTGCTTGAGTCAGACCGAGGAGCTACCAGCCAGCGGCACTGTTCCACCAAAGTTTGACAGCCATACCAGTGGGGCAACGAGCGAAAGGCATCTAGCCCAATGATCCAAGACCAGCGGCAATTTGGGTGAGCAGATTGCAGGGCTTGCAGCGTATGGAGCGCGTAAGAATTGCCCAGTTGGAGTTGCTCAATTGCAGAAGCCACAAAGTTCGGATGGGTGGCAATCGCTCGCTGCACCATTTCATAGCGGTGGGCAAAACTCAGCAGGATTTCCGATTCAGATTTGTGCGGCGGATGGTAGGCTGGAACCCAAATAATCTGATCAAGCTGTGCCTGATCGAGGGCAGTTTCTGCAACCAGCAAATGCCCCAAATGGATGGGATTAAACGTTCCACCTAAAACAGCAAAGTTTTTCATAAAGCAACCACTGTTGCTTTCTGGAATTGGCAAGGCGGCTCGTGAAGTCACCTGCCAACTCATTTTCTATCAATTTCTTGCTACTAGGTTCTAATTTTGCTACCAATCTAGGATTTATTGGGGTAATTCGGTAGAATCCAAAGCAACCTGAGTATTTTGGTACGAAGTTTGCTGAAAAATTGGTTCTAAATCCTAGATACTGAGTAAGATTAACCATCCACAGAGGGAGGTGACTTAGCACAAATTGAAAGATTTGGCGAAGGGAAGATATCGCAGAAAAAGCAATTCTTGCTATGATATCGCGTGTTGTTTGGTGTGGTGTGGTGTGTGTTAAGGAGATGTGATGCTGAGTTCTGTAGACTTCAGCGGGAGACCCTTCCATTTCATCGGTATTGGTGGGATTGGCATGTCGGCTCTCGCATATGTATTGACCAAGCGTAAGCTGCCTGTTTTTGGCTCTGATTTATGCCTTAACCATATTACGCAGCGCTTACAAGACAATGGGGTTCATGTTTTCTGGAACCAAGATGCAGCGAATTTACAGGCTTTTCAATCTGAGCCGCTCAATCTTCCGCATTCGGTGGCTGCACCTTCGGCTGTTATTGAGCAGCACGTTGATCGTCAATCTAGTTTGGATTTAGAAGTAGAAGAAAGGGTTAAACCTCTGTCGGCGGCTAGTTCGGGCTTGCCCCAAATCATTTGCTCGACTGCTATCAATCCAGCTAACCCAGAATATCAGGCGGCATTAGAGCTAGGTTGTCCGGTGTTTCATCGCTCAGACGTGTTAGCCGCATTAATTCAGGAGTCTTACGGTATTGCAGTCGCAGGGACTCACGGCAAAACCACCACCAGCAGCATGATTGGCTACTTGCTGTTGCAGGCAGGGCTAGATCCAACTATTGTAGTTGGCGGCGAAGTCAACGCTTGGGAGGGGAATGCGCGGGTTGGAGAGAGCCAATACCTGGTGGCAGAAGCCGATGAGTCAGATGGATCGCTGGTCAAGTTTGCGCCCCAGGTTGGCATTATTACCAATATTGAATTAGATCATCCCGATCATTACGCCACCCTGGATGAGGTGATTCAAACCTTCAAGACCTTTGCAGTCCAGTGCCAAACTTTGATCGGCTGCATTGATCATGCCGAAGTCCGACGGTTAGAGCCTACGATTAGCTATGCCTTGGAATCTGAGCTAGGGGCAGATTACACCGTTGAGCAGGTGAAATATAGTGCAATGGTACGACGGCTCAAGTTTGGGAGCGTGGTACGGCTCTCGGCGAACTTCATTTGAAGCTGCTGGGTCAGCACAACCTTAGCAATGCGCTGGCAGCCGTGGCAGTCGGACGGTTAGTTGGACTAGAATTTGCCCAAATTGCCGACATTTTGGTGACATTTGAAGGAGCACGCCGTCGATTTGAGCGCCGGGGTGAAGCCAATCGCATCTTATTCATTGACGATTACGCCCACCATCCGAGTGAAATTCAAGTCACTTTGGCAGCAGCTCGCTTGCGGGTTCAGGATGCAGACAGCCCCTATCGGCGCGTTGTGGCTGTGTTTCAACCGCATCGCTACAGCCGCACGATTACTTTTCTAAAGGAATTTGCCCAATCTTTTGAGAATGCAGATTTGGTGATTACTTCCGACATTTACAGTGCGGGAGAGCCTGACTTGGGACAGGTGACAGGGCAACAACTAGCGGACGCAATTGCAATCTACCATGCTCAGGTGGTCTATCAGCCGACCCTTCAATCCGTTTCCGCTTTCCTGCTCGAAACTCTAGAGCCAGGCGATGTAGTCCTGTTTTTAGGCGCAGGAAACCTCAATCGTGTCATTCCAGAGTTGGTGACTTTTTATCAGCAGGTAGAACAAAGCCGATCAACCGTGTATTGCGGTTCAGCCTGACCCGGAAAACGCCTGCTCGCTCGGCATGGCGGTGATTTTGAAAACCCTCATCCAGTGATTTATCACCCTTCGACTTCGATAAGCTCATGACTCTTTCCCAAGATCCACCAAGCATCCTTCCTATTGCTGCTAAGGCGGCGAAATCTTTTGCGGTTGATGTCGGACAGTCCTGGTTTGCTCCTTTGGGGCGACAATCTCAACCTATTCGGCTGCCTGGCACAGACTGCACGATTAAGCCACTGGTTCCTCTGGCAAGTCTCACTTCCTTTAAAGTTGGTGGCCCGGCTGAGCTTTATGTTGCACCTCGTAAAATTGAAGACCTCCAGGCGAGTCTAGATTGGGCAAATTCTCGTGGTGTTCCTATCACCCTATTGGGGGCAGGCAGCAACTTGTTGATTAGCGACCGGGGCCTGCCAGGGCTGGTGATTTGTACGCGGCATTTGCGCCACACTCAGTTTGAGGAGGCTTCGGGTCGGGTAGTGGCCGCCGCTGGTGAACCGATTGCGCGGTTGGCGTGGCGAGTGGCAGAGCGAGGGTGGCGTGGACTAGAGTGGGCAGTGGGTATTCCGGGAACCGTAGGCGGCGCAATCGTGATGAATGCCGGGGCACACAATTCCTGTATGGCAGAAGCCCTACTGAAAACCGACGTGCTATCGATTAATGGCAATACAGAAATTTTGACCGCTGAAGATTTGGACTTTGGCTACCGCACCTCATCCCTGCAACTGCATCGCCCTTCTCTCGCGCAACTACGCTTGGTGACGCAGGCAACCTTGCAGCTTCAGCCCGGACATGCGCCAGAGCAGGTGGTCGCAGACACTATGGCTCACATGAACCAGCGACGTACCACCCAACCCTATAACCTGCCTAGCTGCGGAAGTGTTTTCCGTAACCCGACCCCTTACAAAGCTGGCTGGCTAATTGAGCAGGCAGGGCTAAAGGGCTACCAAATTGGCGGCGCTCAAATTGCTCAGCGTCATGCTAATTTCATTCTCAACTGTGGTGGTGCGAGTGCAACTGACATCTTCCAACTGATTCGCCACATCCAGTACAAAGTTGAGCAAAATTGGTCGCTGTGGCTGGAGCCAGAAGTGAAAATGTTGGGCGAGTTCCAAATTGCCTGATTTCAGGCTTGTTTTGCGGGACATTACACAATTTTTGATTAAACTGTCGTTCAGCGTCGATCGTTGTTAAGATAACAGGCGAACCACACTCACAAAATGTTATGTCAAAACAAGGACAGGGCTTTGGCTTCGGACTAGGCAAAATGAAGGAACTCACCGAAGCCTTTAAAAAGCGCAGCAAGTTCAAGAAGGGGCAAAGCGGCTGCAAGAAGAACTGGAAATGATGGAGATTGAGGGTGAAGCCGGAGGTGGCTTGGTCAAGGTTGTGCTGAGTGGCAACCAAGAGCCTCGTCGGGTAGAAATTTCGCCTGATGCTTTGAATGAAGGTGTGGAAGTGCTCTCTGACCTTGTGACCGCAGCAATGAAAAATGCCTACGATCGCTCGACTGCCACCATGCGCGAGCGGATGGAAGCCCTAACTGAAGGCTTGAACTTACCTGGCATGTAAAAGTCTGGTCTTTAGGCAATCGGTGTTGCTAACTCGGATCTATGTCTGCAATAGACAAAGCCTTGGAAACAGGCAATTAAATTTAACATGGCAATTTTTTCGGAGGGGCAACTACCCCTCTTTTTATTGAGTTAGTTTTGAGCAGAAGTGAAGCATTCAGCAGAGCAGTAACAGCCGATAAGCCTCCACAACTCTCACCCAGAGAAATGCTGGCGCAGGAAATCGCGAAAGTAACTAACCTTAGCGGGTAGGAGCCGCCCGGCATCATGCAGTAAGTAGAGTCCAGTTGGGGCTTCCAAATACCACTCTGGCAAAACTGGGATGAGTTGACCAGAGCGGCAGTCGGTTTCACAAAGCAAACTCGGCAGAACCGCAATTCCAGCTCCGACGGTGGCAGTTTGCTTCAGCAAGGCAAAATCGTTAGCGGTAATTTGTCCCTTCAATGCCATTCGCTGAACTGAACCGCCGTTACACCATTTCAACGCTTTGCCCTGCTGCTGAGTTTGGTGCAGCAACAGCCTGTGATCTGCCAATGCTTCTAGAGACTGGGGACAGCCTTTTTGGTTGAGGTAAGCCGGAGCCGCATATAGCTGGAGCGACAAGTTTGCTAGGCGATGCAAAATATACTGCGAATCAACCAGCGCAGTGGTAGCCCGAATTGCTGCATCCAGATGGTGAGTTGCCAGATCCAAGAAGGTTTCAGTCATTACAACATCCACCTGAATCTGCGGATATTGGGCGCAAAAGTCAGCAATCAGCGGCGCGAAGATATAGAGTCCTAAGTCAACGGGCATTGTGACCCGCAGCAAACCAGACGGCTCAAGGCGAGCATTGCGCAGTTCTGTGATGCCTTCACTTAACAGAGAAAGAGCCTGGATTGCTCGTGCTTGAAACGCTGTTCCCGCTTCGGTTGGAGACACTATGCGAGAAGTTCGCTTCAGAAGCTGCACTCCAAGCTGTTGCTCCAATCGAGTGATGCGGCGGCTCACTGACCCTTTCGATTCACCAGTGATACGGGCGGCTTGGGTGAGACTACCGTGATCCAGGACGGCACAGAACGTTCGCAAATCAGCCAAACGTAAATCAGACCCATTATCTTGCAATTCGCTAGAGTAAGTTTCCATTTCTGCAACAATCAGTTTTAATTCTAGCTATTGTTGCAGAAATGAATACAACCTACAATCAAAATCATAAGCATAGGCTTCGTCCCAATCTCTGTAGCGATAGGTTGCAAAACACCGTGACACAACCTTTGCAAACCGCCCCGACCAACCAGCGTATTGATGGGTCGTGCGAATTTAAGGAATTAGTGAAACAACTTTAGGGAGGCAACCATGACTCGTTTTCCCACCGTTTTTATTTCTCACGGCAGTCCCCTCGTCATGATTGATCCAGAATTACCCGGACAGGCGCTGCGGCAGCTAGGGCAACAGTTGCAAGATCGTTTGCCACCTATCCAGGCAATTTTGGTACTGTCTGCCCATTGGCTCACCTCAACCCCAACGGTCAGCACTGCGTCACAGCCAGAAATCATCTACGATTTTTATGGATTTCCGGCAGAACTCTATCACCTCGTTTACCCTGCTCCCGGTGCGCCTGACCTAGCGGCTGAGATTGCCCATCACCTGACTGCCGCAGGCATTGATGTAACGCAACAGCCCCACGGATTGGATCACGGAGCCTGGATGCCGCTCAGTTTGATGTTTCCCCAGGCAAATATTCCGGTGTTACAGTTGTCGATCCAGCCGCGCTTGAATCCAGAACACCATTGGCGGCTCGGCGAGGCTTTGCAGCAGTTGCGCGATCAGGGTGTGCTGATCATCGGTTCTGGGCAGCTTACTCATAATCTACGCGATTTAGATTTTCGGGCGGCGAGCGGTGCCTCTCAACCGTGGGCAGTAGAGTTTGCCAACTGGATGCAGCAGCAAATTGAGCACAGTGACAAAGAGGCGCTGTGGAACTACCGACTTCAGGCTCCTCATGCCGCGCGGGCCCATCCCACCGATGAGCATTTGTTGCCGCTATTTGCCGCAATGGGAGCCGCTGGCGCTGCACCGCAGGTAGAACATCTGCCGCTGGGCTTTTCTTATGGCACGCTGGCGTGGGATAGCTACTTGTTTTGGTAGGTTTCTGTAAGCGAGATCGGAAGTCGTGGTATTCTGCGAAAGATCAAAGCGGTCTACCAAGACTGACCTTCTACGCTTCTGGAACCCTGAGCGATGCAGAGTAGCGAAATTGAATATCGGCTAAAGCCAGATGATCCGCTGTGTTTTATTCGGATTCCCAAAACAGGAAGCACCACCCTACTGTCGGTGCTGAATTCCAAATTTAGCGCTGACCAACTGTGCCCCATTCTGGAAGGCGAAATTTTTGACACGGTTCGCGAAGATCTAGCGAAATATCGCTTTTTTGGGGCGCATCATGGCTATGACATTCACATTCCGATTGGCAGGAAGCCCGTTTTTTTTACTTATCTTAGGCATCCGGTGGATCGGGCAATCTCGTTTTTCAGGCATCGCCAGTCTGATTTTAGCGACGGAGAATTTGCGCAGTTTCTCCGGGCTGAGACTGCCAAGGCTAACGACTAGGGATTACGG
>JAAUQT010000257.1 GCA_012033495.1 Cyanobacteria bacterium RM1_2_2
TAAAGCTGCTCGGCTTAACAGCAGACACGGCAAATCCGGCAGCTTGGCGAGTGGGCAAAGGCTGCGCCCATTGCTTTCAGTCGGGCTATTTGGGACGAGAAGCCGTTATTGAGTTACTGAATGTAGACGACACGGTGCGCCAACTGATTTACGAAGGAACCATTACCCAACTGCGGCGCTACCTCCAGCAAATCCAGTTTGACTCCTTCCGCGTTGCCGCCATCGCCAAAATCACGTCTGGCATCACTACCGTGGCAGAAGTGCGACGAGTCTTGCCCCACAGCGTTTTCTTCAACTCCGCAGACTAAGGTTTGAGTCGCTGCAAGGCTTCAGGAAGATTAATTGCTTGATCTAGGCCGCGCACCCCGTCCCAGCAGGTTTGGTCGTCCCATTGGATGTCTTCCAGAATCGCATGGCTGAAGTCGGCGTTGCTGAGATTGGCACCACTCAAATCAGCATTGCTCAAATCGGCGTTGCTCAAATCGGCGTTGCTGAGGTTGGCATTGGATAGGCGAACGTCAAACAAATCGGCGTTGCTCAGGTCAGCATCGGTCAGATCGGCGGCGATTAGATCAACATTGCTGAGGTTGGCGTTGCTGAGATAAGCGTCCCGCAAATCTGCCCGATTGAGTGTGGCTTTGGTGAGGTTGGCGCTGCTTAGGTCAGTATTAAACAGATTGGCGTTGTCGAGATTGGCGTGGCTCAAATCAACGCTAGACAGATCAACATTGTTGAGGTTGGCATGGCTGAAGTTGGCGTAGCTCAAAAACGGGCCGACAATTTCTCGAAATGCCCCAATTCTGATACATTCTCCGTAGCCAATCAGTTGCAGGAGGCGGGTTTTGTCGAAGGCTGCGGTGTCGGGCAGCTCGCAAGGATAGAACGTGAGGCTGGCATTCTGATTTTTAGATTGGTTTTCAGATTGGTTCTCAGATTGGGTTGCGGCAGGCACTAAGCAATGGAGTTTCAGCAGCAGAATCGTCACATTAAACCCGCTGTAAACATCGACTTGACGCAATCCCAGCAAGCTGTCGTGATCCGGCAACTGCGACCGCAGCAGACGCACTTTTTTCTGCGGCAAATTGTCGCTAAGGGCATCAATAAATTCACCGCGACACCACCGCTGATAGACTTCATGCAGGCGAGCAAACAGCACTTCTGGGCGGAATTCGCTGCTTTCTGCCAGCAGTGCTATCAAGTATTCGACAATTTCGGGCGTGAGCACAGGTGCGCCGAGCAGGTCATAAATTTTCCACTGCATTCGTTGTGTCGAAACTTCAAACTGGCTGCGGCGTCCCGGTCGAGTCCAGTCTTCGAGGGCTTCTTTGAGGCGCTTGGCACAAAGAAATTCGCCAAAACTTTTGTGAGCAAATTCCACTGATCCTGCTTTGCCTTTCCGAGAGCGTAAGTAAAAGGCGGCTAAGGCATTCTGTAACGGATTCGCGTTGAGATGTTGCCGCACTTCAGCCAGCAAAACCTTAGTGCGATCGTCGTTGAGGCGGGATTCAATCATGGCAATAGGGGCCCATTCGCCCCCTGCCTGCACCACACACAGCCCTGCTTCCATCAAAATTCGCAGCCCTTCTTGCTCTAGGTCAGGAATCTGCCATTGCAAAGAGTCCGATCGCTGTTTGGTCAACACCCAATCGAGTGAGCGTTCGTAGATCAAAATTTTCGCTTTTGCGCCTTCTGCCCCTTCAAACATCTCAATTTGTAGCTTACCGTCGCGGTGCATGGCAGCCAGCAGATACAGCAACAGTGGCTCTTGTGCCAAACCCTCTGGGCCATGAATTCGATCAGGGCAACGCTCATCCTGTAAAAATTGCTGAAACGCTAGCGTTTTTTCCGGCCCGACTAGCCGCTGCCATTTGGCAAACCACTGAGCTTGCAGGTCGGCATCAAGGGGCAAAATTTCGATCCGCTCGAAGTTGGCCGGCACAGATCGTTCGATGCTTTGCAGTGCTAGCGTTCTGCCCGTAATCAGCACGCGATGATCTTTCTCAGAGTTGCGGGCGCAGGATTGCTGAAACCGGCTGACTTGCTGCAAAAAGTGCTCTAGTCCGCCGCTTGTGCCGCCTTCCAGCAACAGTTCATCGAAGCCATCCAGCAAAAACAGAAAGCGGGTATTGCGATCGTTGAGCCACCCGCGATCGGTTTCGGCAAAATCTCGATCGACTGCGTTGCGAAGGGTTTCTTCAAAGTCGGATTCGAGCAATCGCACATCGCGCAACCGAATCAGAATCGGCGTCCAGCGCGGATGCTCGTGTTGGCGTACCCAATCAGCAAAAATGCGGCAGAAGGTGCTTTTTCCCCGTCCGGGTTCTGCCTGAATAAACATCACCCGATCTTTGTGGTTAGCATCTGCGAGAAATTGCTGGGCCCAGTCTTCTAGAATCACAACAGAACGGCTGCGATCAAGTTCACCGTCTGGTGTCAAGGGCTGCGCCTTCAGCGGCACGTAGATGTCTCGAAACGTAAATCCTTCGTTGAAAACTGGCTCTAGAGGCTGTTGGCGAATCACTTCTTCGAGGTAGGTGTCGATGCTGAGATATTTCTCAAACACGTCCCGTCCACCCATCTGATACCACTGCACGAGCCGCTCTGCTGAATGCCCCCCTTCTGCGAGGGCCGGCAAGATGTACTGATTCGTATTTCGAGCCACCCGATCAGCCACCTGATTGGCTTGCTCAGGCGCGATGCCCAAATCCATGAGTCGGGCAGCTAGCACTTGATTGAAAGCCGTTGCCAGAGGCGACTCGTGAAAATAGAGCAAGGTGAGGCGAGCCGTGCGCTGATCAACTTCCACCACATCTAACCGTCGAAACTGCTGTCGGACATAGGCTGGAGCAGGCTGATTGCCTCGTTGCCTCAGCCACGCCTGAAATTTGGGCGAGCGGCTCACCAACCCTTGCAGGCTTTCTAGATAAGCAGCTTGACTGATAAACGCCACTTCTGCTGCCAAAGTTGGCTCAGTTTGAGAAACTTTGAGATAAAACTTCAGCAGCCCAGTGGCCACCTTCACAAACGGCAGTGTCGATTCGAGCAACTCCCCCAACGGAGAATTCAGCACTTCGAGCAACGAGCCACCTTGCTGCACAATCGGCGCAAGCTGCTGAATTTCTGGCTGTTGCAGTTTTTCGGCTAAATCAAACGTGGCTTTGGCAGCTCCTGCGACTCCTTCCGCCGCCTCAGTGGAAAACAGATCTCGGAAAAACTGACCGATCCGAATTGCCATGAGCGCGGCTCCCCCCTACTACTCCAACAATCGTCTCGACGCTAACCCAACGCAGAAGTTCACGGCAAGTCAAACAGCAATAATCTATCAGGGTTTTATGAATCCGCTATTTTCGAGAACGCAAGCCTAGATTGAATTTGAAGGTTTGATAAAGATGAGAATAGGCTCATGACTCGTTCTCTTGCCTGTGTTAATTTGCATGAAGTCTCAGATTCAAAGTCAATTCAATCAAGCATCCCAAGGAGTTGTGCTATTGAACGAACTTTGGGAACCGCCTGAACAAGTGGAGGGGTTTCAAGGCTCCCTTTCTGCGACTCTACCAATAGAACGAATGGTGCTCTATGGTGCGAAATCTCGGAGACTTACCAATCTTGTTGCTCCGCCCTAGGAGTGGGCAAGCATGCATCACCTTCTGTCGCGCTGAAGCAATAGCTGGATCTCACAGCGCCTCTACCTCCTATTTTTGTAATCAGGTTTTTTGGAATCAGTGTAATTTAGCCGAAAAAGCACTCAGTATTGGGCAGATAGGCTGGGCAACGGATGGAGAAAGGATCGCCCCAATGCTTCGCCCTTACTTCCGTGGGTATCTTGTTTCTTGAAAATATCCTCAGACGTTTTGCGACCGACACTTGGATTTTTAAAACATCCTCTAAGACGGATTTCTGCCGGATAAACAGTTAGGCTAGCAATGCCATACCACCCTGAATCTATTTGTTTCTGTCCACCATCCGGGATTTGCGAGTTGGTCTTAAATTCCCGGCTAGTCGATTAAGTGGAAGTTTTATATGCCGCCAGAAATTGTTTACACCCCCGATAGTTTGCTGCGTCGCCCTCGGTTTTTGCTGTGGACGATGTGGCATGACTTGCTCTCCTCCCGCGAATTGGCCTGGCGACTGATGGTGCGTGACATTAGCGCCCAGTATCGACAAGCCCTGCTGGGAATTGCCTGGGCTTTTATCCCCCCCATTGCCACGGCGCTTGGCTTCACGCTTGCCAAGGATGCGAACGTCTTTACGGTGGGCGAAACAGACATTCCCTATCCTGCCTATGTCATGTTCAACACGGCGCTCTGGCAGACCTTCGTTGATGCAGCCACCGGGCCAGTGCAAGCGATTCTGTTGGCAAAGCCCATGTTGGCGAGGGTAAACTTTCCGAGAGAGGCGATCGTGCTGGCGAAGCTCGGCGAAGTGATTTTTAACTTTGGCATCAAGCTGGTTTTGATTGTTGGCCTATTTCTCTATTTTCGAGTTCCCCTAAGCTGGACGGTCATTCTGGCTCCGGTGGCGCTAATCCACCTGATTTTACTAGGAACACTGGTGGGGGTGCTGCTGGCGCCAATTGGGGTGTTGTATCAAGATGTGCTAAAAAGCTTGAACATGATCATGGGGTTTTGGCTGTTTCTCACCCCTGTGATTTATCCTGTGCCCACGGAAGGGTTGTTTGGGGCGCTGGTGTCTTGGAATCCGGTCACGCCGCTAATTGTCACGATTCGGGAACTAGCGACAACCGGGGTACTGTCTCGTTCAGTCGGCTTCTGGGTGGTAAGTGGCTGCACCTTGTTGGGGCTGATGGTGACTTGGATTGGTTTTCGGATTGCGATGCCGTATGTGGTCGAGAGGGTAACGTCATAGGATGCTGCTGAATACTCAACATCAATCAACTTCTGAAGATTTGCCTAAAGGTCTTCCCGTGATCTCCGTTGAAGGAGTGTCGAAAAAGTTTTGTCGTGACCTGAAGCGCTCGCTTTTTTATGGGATACAGGACATCGCGGCAGATTTTGCTGGAGGACGGCAGCATAGCGATCGGCTTCGTCCTAAAGAGTTTTGGGCGCTTCAGTCTGTCAGCTTTCAACTTTATCCGGGGCAAGCCGTGGGGCTGGTTGGCAGTAACGGGGCAGGCAAAAGTACCTTGCTGCGAATTATCAGCGGACTGATCAAACCCGATACTGGAAAGGTGCGGATTCGCGGTCGTCTCGCGCCATTGATTGCCCTAGGAGCGGGCTTTAACCCCATCCTGACTGGGCGCGAAAACATTTTTGCAAATATGTCCATCCTGGGGCTGACGACCCGCCAGATCAGGCAACGCTTTCAAGACGTTGTCGAGTTTGCGGAAATCGAAGAGGCGATTGATTCCCCTGTGCAGACCTACAGTTCCGGGATGGCAGCCCGCTTGGGCTTTGCTTGCGCCATTTACACGGAACCCGAAATTTTGCTAATTGACGAGGTTTTGGCGGTAGGAGATGCCCGCTTCAAGGCGAAGTGCTACCGTCGCCTCTATGAACTCAGGCAGAAAGGGGTGGCGTTTATTCTGGTGAACCACAACTCCCAGTCGATTCTGAATATCTGCGATACGGCAATTTATCTCTCTAGAGGAAGCCTAATGGCCTACGGAGAAGTGAATACCGTGATCGACCAGTACGAAGCTGACTTGTTTCTGACCGGAACCGAACGCTCTGAGAACCGCCTTACCTTTCCCGCCCGGTTGCCTCAAGAAAGCACGGGAATTGACATCCGCGCCTTATTTTTCCGCGATGCTCAAGGAGAACCAACTCAAACCTTGCTAACCGGCGAGCCGCTGAGTTTTTGCCTCACTTGTGAGTCTCACAGTAGCTACAGCGGTGTGACGTTCGATTTGCGGATCGTCAAGGTCGGCGGAGAGGACAGCGTCGGCAATGTGCTCACCATCCGAGGGCAAACCGATCAGGCATTTTTCCAAATTTCTCCAGGTTTGTCTGAATTGCAGCTTAACCTCCCGTATTTAGGATTAAGTCCAGGAACTTATGCGGCTCAGGTTCGGCTTAGAAAAGATTCCATTTACACCTTTGAAATTGTGGAGTCTTTTCGGTTTAGCGTCGTCGCCCACTGTGACGTGAACAAATGCCAATTCTATCAGCCGCGAACTTGGACGCTAGTGCCTGCAAACTAAATCAATGCCTGCTCGTTTCTTGCTCGTTTCCTGTGGGTTGAAATTCTTGATTCCATTCAAATTGGTTGTACTCAAATTGACTGTGCTCGAATTAATTGCGCTCAAATTCTGTGAAGATGACTCATCCTCAACTCAGCATCATCATCCCGACCCATAATCGCCCCATCTGCTACCTTTAGCAGTTCAAAGTGCCTTCAATCAAACCTATCAAGACCTGGAAGTGGTGGTGGTTGATGATGCGTCTAGCGAACCTGTCCAGTTGCCGGAAGATCCGAGGCTGCGAGTGATTCGGTTAGAGCCGGGCGTTGGCGGAGCAGGAGCGCGAAATGTGGGAACTCAAGCCGCTCGCGGTCGTTGGGTCACTTACTTAGATGATGATGATCGTCTCTTGCCGAATATGGCAGAAGTTTCTTTGGCTGCC